>PKWD01000353.1 GCA_003131945.1 Acidimicrobiaceae bacterium | reverse complement strand
AGTGGACGAAGACCCTGCCGAAGTTGTTCGAGTCCTTTTCCACCCGGTGGTAGAGAGCCTTCATCTCCTTGGTATCGAGGAAGCGCAGGACGCGCTTCTTCAATTGGCCCGATCCTTTTCCGGGGATGATCTCCACCAGGGTGGCCTTCTTCCTGACCGCCTCATCCATGATGTCGCGCAATGCCTGGTCGATGTCCGAACCACGGTTGTAGATGTCGTGCAGGTCGAGCTTGAGTTTCATGGAATTCGCCCCTGTCCGAGTATGACCCGGACAGGGTGCACACGGGACGGCGAGTCGATGCCAAGCTGGGGGCTGTGGAGAGCCCGCCCAGAGCCCGGTCGGATGAGACCTACGCCGCTACCCCCGAGGTGATCGCTTTCCTCCAGTCGCTGGGGGCGACGCCCGAACAGATCGCCGAGGCCGAGACGCATTCGAATCTGACCGGGCTCGGTGCCGATCTGGTCCTCACCGCCTCCGAGGTCTTCACCGCCACCGAGCTGGCCCAACGTGTCGGTGCGCCGGTCGACCGGGTGGTGGACATCTGGCGCGCTCTCGGCGTGGAGGTGCCGGGGCCGGAGGTCCCCATGTTCTCGGCTGATGATGGCGGGCTCATAGCCACGTTGACCGTGGACCTGTTCACCGATGTCGAGGGTGACGAGCTCATGCATGTCATCGGCAGCGCGCTGTCGAGAGTCGCTGATGCAGCCATCTCATTCTACGTCCAGACAGTCGAGTCAGACTTGGCCGACAGTGGCGCCGACGTCCTGAGCTTGGCCCAGAAGGGCACCGGCGCGGCCCGGACGGCGCTCGATCTGGGTTCGGGATTGGGCGCCCTTTTCGCCCATCTCCTGCGCGACGGGGTGGCCCGCCAGCGCCTGGCGCAGGCCGATGTCACCGATCGGGCCCTCTTCCGGGTGGCGGTGGGATTCGTCGATCTCGTCGGATTCACGCCCGTGTCGCATCGAATGGCCACCCGGGAGCTGAGCGCCTTCATCGGGCAATTCGAGAACCGCGCCTTTCGTCTGGCCGCCGAACACGGANNCGAACACGGCGGCCGGATCATCAAGCACATCGGCGATGAGGTGATGTTCGTGGCCATCGATCCCGTGGCCGGATGCGATCTGGCTCTGGCCCTCATGACCGAGTTCGTCGACTACGGGATTCAACCGCGAGGGGGCCTCGCCTACGGCGACGTGGTGGCCCGGCAGGGGGACTACTACGGAGAAGTGGTGAACCTGGCGTCTCGGCTCGCCGATCTGGCCATTCCCGGCGAGGTCCTTGCCGATGACAACGTTCGCATGGCGGCCCGCGACAGCCCGCTCGTCTTCGAGAGTGCCGGCCGACGTCAACTGAAAGGTTTCGACGACCCCGTCCTCGTCTACAGCGTGCTCGCCGATTCCGACGCCAGGAAATTAGCGGGGGAGTGACGCGGCAGGGGAGAGCGATCCCCCTGCAGGGCCCCCGGCTGACGACCGAACATGGCTCTTCGAACCCGTCGCCGCCTGTGAGGGTAGCTCTCGACGGGAGGCGATGTCGGCCCGCACGCGCCGAAGGGGCTGGCGAGCATTGGGTGCGGGGGACACACCTGTCGCCAAGCCCCTTCGGCTGTGCGGTTCCTGCAGCCCCTCAGCTGCCGGTACCCCGCAGCGTACGGGCGCCTCGTAAACGCTCTGAGTCCAAATGATGACAACTATGTGAACGGACGACGGGCGGCGCGAAAAAACGGGTCGCGGCGACGGCAGTAGCTTTGGGTCGTGAGTCGCTCGAGTCTTTCTCCGACACTCTTCGATACATGGCGACGTGACGGTTGGTGTGTGTTCGAGGGCGCCATTCCGACGCCGGACCTGGATGCAGCCCAGAGTGCTCTCGAGCGCATGTTCCCCACGGCGGCCGAGATGGATCGCGGTGATGACGACGAACGAACCGCTCTGTGGCGAACCTGGGACGCAGCGTGGCCGGAGTTCCCGTTCAAGAGCACACGCCTGAACAAGCTTGTCGTGCACGAGGTCCTCATCGATCTGGCCACCGAGCTTCTCGGGACGGAGGATGTGCGGCTGTACCTGGCGCTGGCATCGGCCAAGTATCCGCACCAGTCGTCCGGTTACAACCAGCTCCTCCACGCTGACTATCCGAACCATTCGCTCGTCGTTCCCCGGGGCGACATCGGCTATCAGCACCTCGAGACGTTCATCTATCTGAACGACGTCTCCGTTCGCAACGGGGCCACCCGCATGGTGTCGCGCACCAGGACGTCCGGGATCCCGGTCGAGCAGCACACGCTGAATTTCCACGACTACGGCCACCTCTACGACGATCCGGGAGAAGCGTCGGGCCCGGCAGGANNCCTACAGCCCCGACGTCTACCACCGCTCGGTCGATGTGACCGAGTCGGGGCAGGCGCGGTTCATGCTCCACGTGGCCTACCGACCGGCCCGCCTCGACTGGATCGGTTACCAGGCGTGGCCGTTCAAAGGCTTCTCGCCGGAGTGGCACAAATTCGTTCAGCAGGCGAGCGTCCGACAACTGAGCGTGCTGGGCTTCCCGAAACCGGGGGACCCCTATTGGACGGATGCAACCCTGTCGGGCGTGGGCGCTCGTTACCCTGGCCTTGACATGAGCCCGTGGCGCTGCGGCGCCTGAGAGGANNCGTGAAACGCGATCCCCGTCCCTGGATAGCGGCTCTCCGAAGCTCGCACGATCGCCTGACGGCGTTGGTCGAGCCACTCGTTCCCGACGGCGTGGAGGCACCCTCGCAGGCCAGTGAGTGGAGCATCGCCCAGGTCCTGTCGCATCTCGGTAGCCAGGCCGAGGGCTTCGCCGGCATCCTCGACGCCGCACTCGAAGGTGGCGCGCTGCCGGGACCCGACGCCTTTCCCCCCATCTGGGACGCGTGGAACGCACGGACCCCCGAGAAGCAGGTGACCGACAGCGTGGTGGCGAACGAGGCCTTCGTGGCCCAGGTGGAGGCGCTCTCCGACGTGCAGCTCGATGAGCTCCAGTTCGCGATGTTCGGGATGGAGCTCGACGTAGTCGGCTTCCTGGGGATGCGGTTGAGCGAACACGCGGTGCATACGTGGGACGTCGCCGCCTCCCTCGATCCCACCGCTGCGGTGTCGCCCGATGCCGTCGAGCTCGTGATCGACATGCTTCCCGAGATGGCGCGTCGGGTCGGGAAGCCTCAGGACGAACCCGTCCGGGTCCGGATCGTCACCTCCGGGCCTGCCCGAGACCTCGCCCTCACAGTCGACGACGCGGTGACCATCGATCAGTGGGACGGAGGGTCGACCGATGGCGTGCTCCGCCTGCCGGCCGAGGCCTTGGTACGTCTCGTGTACGGGAGGCTCGACGACAAGCATGCACCCCCGATCGAGCTCGACTCCGACGCAGTGACCCTCGACAGACTTCGCTCGGTGTTTCCCGGCTTCTGATCACCTCGACTCGTCCTTGCCGGGACGTGCAAGGATGCGACGCGGTGGCGGTTTGGGTGCGTGGGAGTCCGGTCCGCAGGGGAGCCATGAGAGTCTTTTCGAGGGGAGTTGTTTTCAGCGTCGGCTGCACCGTCGTGCTCCTCGCTCTCGTGTCAACGGGAGCAGCAGCGGCGCCGGTGGCGGTGGCCACTGTGGCCGGGACCGGCGCACCGGGCCAGAGCGGCAACGGGGGACTGGCCGGGCGGGCCAAGCTGGCCTCCCCGTCAGGCGTGGACGTCGACTCCGCCGGAGATGTCGCGGTGGCCGACACCGGTAACTGCCGGATCCAGATGATCGCGGCGCGTTCGGGTCGGCACTTCGGACTCGCCATGAAGGCGCATCACATCTACACCGTCGCCGGCACGGACTGCCATGGGCACACCTCCACGCGGCAGTCGGCGCTGTCGCTCGGCGACCCGACGGGCGTGGCCTTCGACGTCGCCGGCGACCTCCTGATCGCCGACGGTTCGGGGAACCGGATCTTCGAGCTTCCGGCCGCCAACGGCCGGGACTTTGGGGTGTCTGTCACGGCCGGCCACCTGATCTCGGTAGCGGGCACCGGGGTGGCCGGTTCCGCCAGGGCAGGTCTCTCGGCCCGGTCGTCCAGGCTGGCCGACCCGCAGGGGATTGCCGTCGACGCCGCCGGCGATCTCTTTATCGCCGACACGGCCGCCTGCCAGGTCGACGAGGTCCCGGCCCGCAACGAAACACGACTGGGTGTCCCTCTCGACTCCGGACATATCTATACGGTGGCCGGAACGGGCGTCTGCGGCTACAGCGGTGACGGCGGGAGCGCCGCCCATGCGCAGTTGTGGTCGCCGTCGGCCGTCACTCTCGACGCTGGAGGTGATCTGCTGATCGCCGACGAGGGCAACAGCGCCGTCCGGGAGGTCCCGGCCGCCACGGGCACGTTCTACGGCGTGACCATCGGCGCCGGCGACATCGGGACGGTCGCCGGCCAGGGCATCTATTCGGCATACCTGGCCGACGGATTGTCGGCCACGGGAGCGGCGTCGGCCGTGAACTATCCGAGTGGTCTCGCCGTCGACGCCGCCGGCGACCTCTTCATCGCCGACGGCTACGACCGTTGCATACGGGAAGTCCCCGCCCACAACGGCGTCCTCTTCGGCCGCAACGTGGTCGCCGACAAAATGTATACGGTCGCCGGACTACTCACCGTCAGCGGCTCGCTCCCGGCCGGTGACGGCACGCGTTGGGTCCTGACCCGGGTCACCTACCCCGACGGCGTCGCCGTCGGCCCCGGCGGGGCGCTCTATTTCGCCGACCAGGGTGGCAACACGGTGCGCCGGATCGCCGGCTCGTGACGGCCAGAGACTGACGCCATGTCGATGCCCCGATGGGACCGACGGACCTTCCTGGCCCACAGCGCCCGCGCCTCGGCCGCTATGGCCGTGGGTTCGCTCCCGGCTGCCGGTGTCCGGTCGACGGCGTCATCGATGCGATGGGCCGATACCTCCACCTCTGATCCGTCTTCGGCAGGAGCAGCCGACGCGCCGCGGAAGCTGACCGTCAACGGCGTCGAAGCTCCGGTGGGCGTCGACCCGGACGACGTCAGTTTCGCCTGGGAGCTCGATGATGCACGGAGAGGTGCCCACCAGACCGGATACCGGGTCGTCGTGGCCGCAAGCCGCGGCGGGGGATCGCTGACCGTCTGGGATAGCGCCCATGTCTCCTCGGCCCGACAGGCCTTCGTCGGTTACCGGGGCCGGCAATTGGCGGCCGACACCGAGTACCAGTGGCGGGTGTCGACCCGTGACGGAGGTCAGGCTTGGGGCCCGTTCTCAGCGCCGTCGCCGTTCACGACCGGGTTACGCGACGGGGACTGGGCGTCGATGTGGCTGCAGCCGGCGCTGTCGGATCCTCAAATAGACCGGCACACGTACCTGCGGACGCACCGCACTCTTCCCCATAAGGCGATCGCCAGGGCGACCGCCTTTGTGGCGGCGGCCCACAAGTACCAGCTGTGGGTGAACGGCACGGAGGTGGATACGGGGCCGAGCTTCTGCTACCCCGACGAGCAGTACTACCAAGCGACCGATGTCACCGCCCATCTCCGACCGGGTGAGGCCAACGCCATCGGCGTTCTGCACCATTGGTACGGCGCCGGCCAGGGCCGCCCGGAGTCCGCACCGGGCGTGCTCGTCCACGTGTCCGTCCACTTCACCGACGGCACCAGCCAGGTCATCGGCTCTGACGGCTCGTGGCGCGAGCATCCCGGGGAATGGCTGCCCGGGGCCTACCGCAATACCGACGGTGCCGACTTCGTCGAGAACATCGACGGCCGGGCGACCCCCATGGGTTGGGCGAACGGGGACTTCGACGATCGCAGCTGGAGCGCGCCGGCCGTGCTCGGCCCCATCGGCAGCGTTCCGTTCACCCACCTCTACGCCCTGCGCACGCGCATCGTGGAACACGCGGTGGCGCCGGTGTCGGTACGGGTGCTCGCCACCGGAGCCGTGGTGGTCGACTTCGGCAAGGTCTACTCCGCCCGCCCCCAGGTGGCGTTTCACCGGGGCGTGAGCGGACGGACGGTACCGATGCACGTCGGGTACCTTCTCGACGCCGATGGCCACGTCTCGACCGTCCATGGCGTCCAGGGGACCGACCTGAGCTATTCCTACATCCAACGCGACGGCGCCCAGACGTTCCGGCCGTTCACATATCTCGCATTCCGTTACCTCCAGATCGACGAACCCGGCGAGGACCTCGGCCACTCCCAAATCACCGCCCTGGCCCGCCACGCGGCCGTGCCGGACGTTCCGAGTGCCACTCTCGTGACGTCGGAGCACATGCTGAACGACGTGTGGAACCTGACCAGCCGCTCGGCTCTGTACACCTCGCAGGAGCAGTTCATCGACACGCCGACGCGCGAGAAGGGTCCGTTCCTGTGGGACGGGGCCAACGAATCCCAGGTCGCCATGCGGGCGTTTCGCGAACAGAACCTCACCTGGCAGGCCCTACGCGACTTCTCACGTTCGCAGAAGCGCTACTGGCCCGACGGGCGGGTGAACGCGGTATATCCGAATGGTGACGGAGCGCGTGACTTCCCCACCTTCACCGAGATGTATCCAGAGTGGGTGTGGCGGTACTACCTGAACACAGGGGATCTTGACACGGTCACGTCATTGCAGCAGACCCTCGAGAACATCTCCGGGTACCTGCAGAGCCATGTGGACAGCACCACGGGACTGATCACGGGCCTGGCCCTCGGAAGCAACGGCGACCCCCTCTACGGGTACGACCTCGACACCACGGCCGACACCACGATCAATGTGATGGGGGTGAACGCCTTCAACCGGATCGGCCAGG
The DNA here is from genome assembly GCA_003131945.1 of Acidimicrobiaceae bacterium. Next base: position 9,284 of record PKWD01000353.1, on the reverse strand, counting down.
TGGCGACGCTCCTCGGAGATACGGCACAGGCCGACCTCCAGGCGGCTCGCAGCGCCACCCTGGCGACGGCCGTCAACTCCAGGCTCGTGCGTGCTGACGGCGTCTACGTGGACGGTCTCCACTCCGACGGAACGCTCAGTCCCCACGCCTCGCAGCAGGTCAATGCCTCGGCTCTCGCCTACGGGGTCGTCCCCGCGGCGCACCTGACGACAGTGGGGGCCTATGTGGCCAGCCTCGGCATCTCCGTCAGTCCCGATCACGGCCTGGAGCTGCTGCGCGCCCTGCACGCGGCCGGCCTCGACGGCGATCTCGTCAATCTCCTCACCGACACCAGGATCCCGGGATGGGCGCACATCGCCGCCGCCGGTGGCACCTTCACCTGGGAGGTCTGGACCCCGAGCGACGACATCGGCGACAGCATGTCCCACGGGTGGGGCTCCTGCGCCCTGGTGGCCATGCAGGAAGTGCTGCTCGGCGTCATGCCGGTGACACCGGCGGTCACGAGCGGCACGACGGTCCTCGACGTCAAGTCGCCGCCCGGGCAATTGAACGCCTCGGGACGGGTCCCCACGGTGGCCGGCGTGGCAACGGTCGACTGGCACCGACGGCCGTCAGGGGTCGACCTGACCCTCATGGTTCCCCCCAACGCCGCCGCCCACGTCCACCTGCCCGTCTCGAGCCCCCAGGCTGTGACCGAGGGGGGCAAACCCTTCGCCCACGCCCCCGGGATCACGGTTCTGAGCGTCCAGCCGGGCGACGTGACCGTGCTGGTGGGAGCGGGCACCTACAGCTTCGGGGCCACCGTCACCTGACATCCGCCTTTGCTCCTGGTCCTGGCCTCCGTCCGTGACGACGTAGGTATGAAGAGCGTGACGGGCGCCCCCGATTCGGCCTCTCTCTTTGTTTCTCCCTCGTGCGTGTGGAGGATCCGTCAGAACGGGTGAGCCGGATCTGTCATTGATATTGCGCAATAAGTGACTAAGATCCCACGTGGAGTGAGAAAGTGCTGCTCGACCGACGCAGGGGGGGACGGCGGCCAACCCCGAGGTTCCGCCTCCGGCCCGCCCGGTGGTCCGTTCAAGGCGTGTCGAGTCGGCTTTCTGGACACCGGCGGTCAGCCGTGACCTCGTCCGAGGAGACCGTCTCTGTCACAGGAGAGGCCGGCTTCTCGCTCCTCGAGGTCATGATCTCACTGGCCATCCTGCTCACCGTCCTCGTATCCGTCTCGAGCCTCATGGTGACCGCCTTCAAAGTGGGGGCCAATTCCCGCTTTCGACAGGTGGCCACCGAGCTAGCCACCAGCACTTTGGACAACCAGGTGCAGACAGGTGTGACCACGTTGCTCACAGACGTCGGTGACTCGGCGCTGCCCATCGTCACGAGCGCCGGTCAGCAGTACGTCATGGAACTGGAGGTCTCCCCGTACTATCCGAACAATTCGTCGTGTGCCTCGCCCAGCTCGAGCACGGGGGCCATGCTGAAGGTCACCGTCTGGGTGACGTGGGCGGACGAGCCGTCGGGGGCCACCTGGTGGGTGTCGGGCTCATCGTCGTCGACGGGGCTTCTGGTCGAGGAGACCACTCTCCTGGCTCTGCCGCCGACCGCCTTCAACAGCAACGAAGGCTCGATCCTGGTCGACATCACCGGCGCCACGGGCACCGGAATTCAGGGCGTCACCGTCACCATCTCGAGTGGCGGTACTTCCTATACGGCGACCACGACCGGGTCCGGCTGCGCCCTTTTCGCCAACCTAAGTGTGACGAATTGGACGGTGACAGGAGCAAAGTCGGGTTATATCGACGACCTCGATGACTGGTCGACCTCCACCAACAGCGCCGCCACTCTCTCGACCACTGCAGGGGTGGTGGCCAACACGACCGACACCGTCGATTGGACGTACGACCAGGAGGCCACCGTCTCCCCGACATACACATTGGCGGCGGCCGGTTCTTGGCTTCCGACCGGCGTCAGTAGCCTCCCGTTGACCTTTTACTCAAACTATTCCTACCCCAACTATGCCTGGAGTTCGACGGCCTCATACGTCTCGGCGGTGCCGGCGTTGGTCTTCCCCAACACGGCGGCCGCGTCACCCCCTCCCAGTTACTACGTCGTGGCCGGCTCGTGTGGTTTCGAGAGCGCGCCTGACGGTGCGAACTACTCGCCCGGTGCCACGACCGATGGCCAGCCCGTCAACCTCACCCCCGGCAGCCAGGCGACGCCCTCTTTCGCGTTGACGCCCATCGACATCGTGGTTCAGCACGGCGCGAGCTTTCCGAGCGGTGCATCGGTGACCGCCACAAGCAACGACTCCAACTGCGGGACCGGCACTTTGGCCATGCCCACTCTCGGTCTGGGGACGTCCTGCGTCCCCGGTTCCTCATGCGCCGGCAACACCGCCTACCGGCGCACGTCCCACGGCCGGCACGGCGCCGACGCCACCTACGTCTCGGCCTGCACCAGCGGCTGCGCCACATCAACGACTCTTTCTGCGCTGAGCTCCGCCACCTACGGCTCGCCGGTGACCTTCACTGCCACCCTGGCATGCACTGCCGGCGGCGGCTGTGCCGCGCCCAGTACGCCGAATACCGGAACGGTGATCTTCAAGTCGGGCGGGACGACCCTGGGAACGGGGTCGGTCAACTCGTCGGGCGTCGCCACGTTCACCACCTCGTCGTTGGCCGTCGGATCATCGACGATCACCGCCGTCTATGGCGGTGGCGGCAAGTGGTCGGGTTCCACGTCGTCGGGCAAGACACAGACCATCACGGCTACGACCACGACCACGACCCTGACGTCGAGCCCGAATCCGAACGGCTACGGCACATCAGCGACACTCACGGCCACGGTCACGGCCGATTCGCCGTCTACCGCCACGCCGACCGGAACGGTCACCTTCAAGAACGGCGCCACGACCCTCTGCAGCAACGTCACACTCTCGTCGGGCACGGCGACCTGCGTCTGGACGACCCTGTCCGGAGACAGTGGTGGGACGTATAGCGCCACCGCGGCCTATCTCTCCGACAACACGACCGACTACACATCATCGACTTCCTCGACCATGACCCAGACGATCTCGGCCTCGAGCACCACCACGACCCTGACCTCCTCTGCCTTTCAGAACGCCAGCACGGTGGGATCGTCGGTGACCTTCACGGCCACCGTGGCGGCCACATCCGGTGGTCCTGCCACAGGAACAATCACCTTTACCTCCGACGGCGCCGCTATCGCTGCGTGCTCGACGCCCGTCACCCTCGTATCGCAGTCCGCCAGCTGCACCACGTCGGCCCTCCCGGCCGGGAGCCATTCGATCAGCGCCGTCTACGCCGCTACCAACAGCAACAACTTCGCCGCCTCTACTGGCGTGCTGACCCAGAACGTGTACTCGTCGACCGGTACCGCGTCCATCATCAGCGGCCTGCCCTACGGTGTATGGGTTCTGACTCCCTCGTATCTCGGGGCCAACGGCACGTCGGTCACCGTGACCGTCAAGCCGGCGGGGATCTTCATCGGCGGCACGAAAGTGACCGGCTACATCTCGATGAGCGCCTGATGCGCGTGCGACGCACACACCGCGAGGAGTCGGGCGTCAGTTTGGTCGAGATGATGATCGCATTGGTCCTGTTCTCGCTCGTGGTCGTTGCCGTCGATTCCTCACTCACCATCGTGCAGGAACGCCAGGTCCAGGTGACGAATGGGACCGAAGGTCTTGACATGCTGCAGGTTGCCCAGGAGGCGATCACCACCGACCTTCACGCCGCCACTAGTTGGGGCTGGACCCCAGTGGCACCGGCAACCAGCGGGTCGGTCACACCCACCCCACCCCTTTTCCTCTACACCGCATCGCTCAATGGCTCCACCGCCATGGGGATCGCTCTGACGACCACCCATCAGCTGCAGGTTTGCTCCAATGCAAACACGACGACAACGCCGGTAACTTCCTCCTCCGTCTGCAGCGGGTCCTCAATTCAGATGCAGGCGAAGGTGAACAACGTTGACCCCTCGAGTCTGATCACCCTGACGACGAGTGAGGTCTCCATCACCAACAACGGTTTGACGACCAACTCCTTCTTCTACACCTCCGCCTCCACCACCTTGATCCTCGACTCGCCGTCGGTGGGTGCCGCACATGTCTCGCAGACCACACTCACGTCGCCGACCCTCGTCATCTACAACGGCGTGTATGCCTGCCAGACGGCGCTGGCCCAGGCAGGGGCCACCGGGTCATGTTGAACCGGATGACGCGACGGGTCTGCCGTCTTCTCGGTGGCGGCGACATTGAGGCGGGGCAGGCCCTGCTGTTCGTGCTCATAGCGCTCGCGCTTCTCATGTCCATTCCGCTCGCCATCGCCACGACCACGGTCGATCAGCTACCCCAGACGACCCGGAACTTGAACTGGGACGCCGCCTACGAAGCGGCGCAGGCCGGGTTGAACGATTACGAGCAGCACCTCGACGCCAGCGGTAGCTACTCCGTCTGCAGCAAGACCTATACGACGGGCTGCGCCACCAACAGCGCCTTCACCGGTTGGGTGCAGGCGTCCACCACACCTCTCGAGTACTACTCGTACTCGCCGTCCGTCGAGACGGCGCAAGGGCTCGTCTCGCTCGAGGTCAGTGGCAAGGCGGGATCGGGCGCCGACGCCGTGGTCCGCACCTTCGCCTACACCGTCCGGCCTGCCTCTTCGTTGGACGACGTCTATTGGACCAACTACGAATCTCTCGATCCGACCATTTCTGGTCTGCCCAACTGTCCGGGCTACACGCAGGGCGAATATTTCGGAGCCAGCCCGGCGACACCGGGCAATTGCACGGTCGAATTCGACAGCAACGACACACTGACCGGTCCCGTGTTCTCCAACGACGCCTTCCGCATCTGCGGAACACCCAACTTCCAGGGGACAATCGAAAGTGGGGACACTCTCGACACGGCGGCCGAGTGGGGCGTGGCGGTGCCCGGATATACGAATGGGAATGGATGCGGTTCTCCACCCAAAGAAGCAGTCAAGATTGTGAACAACACGCCGCCGCAAAGTGCGATCCCGGCTACGGACATCACGGCGGCGCTCAAGTACGGCTGTGAATTCACCGGCAACGTGACGTTGGCTCTGAGCCTGTCCGGGAACACGACCCACATCTCGTGGTCAGGCGGTACCTTGGCGACCCCCGCCAACTCCTTCTGCACGAGCCCGATCACGCTCGCCGGCAGCGGTGGGATGACGGCCAGCTTGATCTACGCCGCCGGCACGGTCACGGTCAGTGGAAACATGACCGGCGCCCTCGACATCATGGCTGGTCAGAGCATCATCGTCTCGAACAACCTGCAGTACCCGTCGGGCGACATACAAACCGGGGCAAACGGCGAAGAGAGTGATTCGACGGACGCTCTCGGACTCATCGCCACCGACTGGGTGCAATTGGGTACCACGTCGAGTCCGGTGCCCAATCTCACGGTCGACGCCGCCATCCTGGCCCTGAACGACTCGATGTACCTGCCGAACTGGGCGTCGGTAGGATACGAGAGAACGCTCACTATCTTCGGGTCAATCGCACAGAACTTCCGGGGGCCCGTTGCCACCGTGAACGGGGCCACTGTCGTCACCGGCTACGCCAAGGACTACATCTACGACACGTCGTTGCAGACGCTGTGGCCGCCGTACTTCGTACCTCCGAACTCGGCCGTGTGGTCGCCGACGTCGTACGAAGAGTGCCTCGCCGGAGACAACCAGTCGGTACTCAACAGCCCGAACTGCTGATCCGGGGACACCACGATCAACGACCCGGGGGCCGAAGGCCCCCACCGCGATCGTGGCGCAATGGGGCGGACCCGGATCTCCTACGGCACCAGTCACTGCCAGGTCGGAGATCTGTGGTTGCCGGCGCAGACCACGGGCGATCTGCCCCTCGTGGTTCTGATCCACGGGGGATTCTGGCGGGCCCCGTTCACGAAGACTCTCATGAGCAGGCTCGCTCGGGCCGTGGCGAAGAGGGGTNNGCTGGGCGGCGTGGAACATCGAACACCGTCGCGTCGGAGCGCTCGGCGGCGGTGGGGGCTGGCCCGAGACGTTCCAGGATGTCGCCGACGCCATTGATCATGTCGAGTCGTTCCCCGACATCGACTTGGACCGGGTGGCGACCTGTGGCCATTCGGCGGATGGAGCCCTCGCCCTGTGGGCCGCAGGCCGGGGCCGCCTTCCCGACGGTGCCCCCGGGTCGTCGGTGAAGGTGTCGGTCCGTGGCGCCATCTCTCTGGCGGGAGTCGTGGATCTCGCCGCCGCCGAGGCGTCGGGGGTAGGGGGGGATGCCGTGGCCCGACTTCTCGGCGGTGGCGAGCTCGAGGTCCCCGAGCGCATGGCGGTGGCCTCCCCGGCCGCCTTGGTGCCACTGGGCGTGCCGCAGCTGCTGATCCACGGTCTGCGTGACACCGTCGTTCCCCCATCGATGAGCGAGCGCTATGCCGAGAGCGCTCTCGAGGCGGGCGACGACGTCCGCTATGTTCCGCTGCCCGACGCCGGGCACCGAGACCTGATCGATCCCCGTNNGGCAGAGACAGAAGGCCAGCTGGAGACGCTCTTCGGTCGTTCAGGCACTCCCTGACGGACGCCGACCGAAACGGTCCGCGGCCCAGCCGACGGTGGCCGTCGTCGTTGGGCTGTTGTCGTTTACGCCCGTCGCGGTTGCTGTCGATGAAGTGACGGTGGATCAGGAGATCGCCCGCCACCGTAAGCAGGTAGCTCCCGGCTTCGAGGTGGTGTCACCGGGCAAAGCTGACGCACTCACCGGGTCCCTCGGGGGGGTGGCCCCTGCCGACGGATCGCCCCGCTCGTGACTTTGTTGGTCGCATGATCCTTGACCTGGAAGATGGCACCGGAGATAATCAAAAATGAAATACCAGTGATTTGATAGAGATGCCCTATTCATCGACTGCTGTCCGGAAGGTCCTCATGACACAGCCAGTCGTTCTCGAAGCGTCGGCCGCTCTGCGGCCCGGCCGCGGCGGTGCCTATCCCCATGGCGCGGCACGGCCGCGTTCTGGGCTCTCTAAGCCGAAGGTCGACCGGTGCCGTTCCCGGACTTCTTCGTCATCGGCGCACCGAAAGCGGGCACAACCGCGCTGCATGGCGCCCTGGCGCGGCATCCGCAGCTCTTCATGTCACCGGTCAAGGAGACGAAGTTCTTTCTCTGTGACGGACCGCCCCCGAGCCAGGGGGGACCCGGTGACGCCCACAGCTACCGAGAGTGGATCTGGCGACCCGACGACTACGAGCGCCTGTTCGATGCGGCACCCCCCGGGGCTTTGTGTGGCGAGTCGACCCCGCTCTACCTGGCCGAGCCCCGTGCACTCGAACGGATCCGCAAGACTGTCCCTGATGCCCGCCTGATCGCCATCCTGCGCGACCCGGTCGATCGCGCCTACTCGAACTGGGCCCATCTGTGGGCCGACGGTCTGGAGCCCATCGACAACTTCGTGGCCGCCTGCGCCGAGGAGGAGAAACGCATCCAGGCCGGGTGGGCACCGTTCTGGCGGTACCTCGGGACCGGCCTCTACGGGCGCCAGCTCGAGCATCTCTATTCGCTGTTCCCCCGTCATCAGGTTCTCGTCCTCCGTTACAAGTGGCTGGTGGAGGAATCCCCGCGCACGCTCGATGCCGTCTGCCGCTTTCTCGGTGTCGACGAGGGTGTCCTCGACGATGCTTCGGCCCAGAACGTCGGTACCTACGTCCACCCCACACGTACCACGAGGGTCCTCCAGGGCGCCATGCGCGGTGGCGCCGCCGTGGGCCGCCTGTTCCCCCCGCAGGTGTGGCGTAAGGCCAGCGTCCCGCTGCTGTGGTTGATCCAGCGGACACCCCAGCACCGGCCCGAGCTCTCGGCCGAAGACAGGGGTGAACTGATCGGCTACTTCTCCGAGGACATGGCGCTGTTGGAAGAGTTGACCGGCTGGGACCTCACCCAGTGGCGCACCTACCGTGAGGGCGGGACGTACTCCGTGCGCAGGTCGTGGGCGCCGTCGAGGCGACTCGCCTCGTAGTAGAGACGCAGACCCCCGTCGGGTAGCGCCACCCCTGACAGATAGCGCAACGAGCCACTACCCCATGGCGACACGGCCACCGGCCCCGGCTGGGGCACGAGTCGGTCCGGACCGGTGCCCACGGCGACGCCGGTGAGCTCCTCGGCGTTGTCCTCGGCCGTGGCCCGCCCGTCGTAGTAGGCGGACCACCGACCGTTATCGACCATCACATGGGTGACCCGGGCGCCCCGTGCGTCCCACTGCCCGGGCGTGGGCCCGAGGGCGGTCTCGTGGAGATCCCAGTCGATCCCATCCGTACTGGTGCCGTAGCGCGTCCACATCCGATCGGTGGCTGAGGAGTCCTCGAGCGGATGGCAGCACAGCCACATGTGCCACAGACCGTCGTGCCACTGGATCACGGGATCCTTCACCCCCGTGCGGTCGTCCCCCGGGAGCACTGTGCGGGCGGAACGGGCATCGAAGCGGGTGGGATCCGACGCCTCGAGGAGATCCACCCGCCAGTGAAATGTCCCCGGGGTGGCGCAGCTCACGTAGATGCGCCACCCCCCACCGGGCACGGCCACCAGTGCGGGGCGCTCGAGGGATTCACAGTTGAAGTCCTTGCGATCGAGTTCGGCCACCGTCTCGAAACGCTCGCCGTCTTCGGACCGGGCCACGACGTTGAGGAATCCCCGGCCCTCCCCGAACGGGCGCCGGAAGCGGTAGCCCAGGTAGATGGCTCCGTCCTCTCCGAGGGCGGCACTGGGTCCCCCGGCCCAGTGCCCCGGACCCTTTCCAAGGGGTTCCTGGACGACGGTGGCCTTGGCCGCGTCAGGTACCGGGACGAGGTCGGTTTCCGCGGTTTTTAAGCCCAATCTGTCATCGACCCCGTGCGTGCGTCAGGTAGTCTGGGGAGAGTGTTTCGGCCAACTTAGATGGCTTTGGCCACCCAGCGGTGCTTCCCGGTCGGCCGTCCGAGAACCCTTCCGGTCGACCCGGACCCGGGTGCCCCGGCCGTTCCGAGGTCCGTCTAGACGAACTCACAGGCGGGTCAAAGCGAATCCTCAGGAAAAGTCGGTGTACTGAGGAGCAGATGAACGCACCAGTGCTCACGAACTCCTCAGGAGATCCCACGGACACCCTCGACCCCTCCGCTCCGGTCCCCGACGACCCGACCGCTCGCCCGTCCGAGCAGCCGACGGCCCACCCGAATCCGGCCCCCGACGCCGGCCACGAGCCGCCGGCCGCGCCCATCCCTCTCGGTCCCGTGGCCGGC
>PKWD01000415.1:2547-3088 GCA_003131945.1 Acidimicrobiaceae bacterium | reverse complement strand
GCCCCTTCTGCACCGATAATTCTCAATGCTGTCGGCCCTGTCAGCGGTGGGTACGATCAGTCAGCTCGCGTCCTCGGGTAATCTCAGAGACAGTTGTGCGGGTGTCGCTCAGTGGCAGTGTCCAAGCCTCCATGCTGCCCATGCCCTCGAATGGCCACGCAGTGCCGGTGTAGCTCAATGGTAGNNCCTTCACCGGCTCCACCTTCACGGGCTCCGGTAGGGAACAGACGAAGACCGCTCTTCCATGAGGTTTCGATCGCCTCTGATAGTCGTGCGTATGGCGGGCGCTCGACTAACTACAACGATCTCCGAGCCATGGCTGCTGGCCGTCCAGGGCGTACAGCGCGACGGCCACGGAATCCTGATCGGCCTTGGAGGCGACATTCGGATGCACGCCGACCAACGCCGCAAGACCGGCATCCTGCGCCGCCGTGTCCCACGTGGGTTGGCTGAACTGGAACGCTCCCATGTACAGGCCGTTGGGGGAAACGTCGGCATAGTTGCCACCAGACTCCACTCGCACGACGCACTGGAGGAACGG
>PKWD01000415.1:0-2520 GCA_003131945.1 Acidimicrobiaceae bacterium | reverse complement strand
GGCCAGTTTCCCGGTGATCTCACTTTGCACCGTCTCCATCTGGTGCTCGGTGGTGATGGCCTGACTGAGGTCGGTAGCCCGAGCTCTCTGGTCCGCCTGGTCCTGGTTCTGTTCTTGCTGCAGCGTGGCCCGGTTGGCATGAAGGCTTCGCTGGGAGTGACTGAGTTGGTCGATCGACGCTTCGGTGTTCTGGGTGGCGATCGCCCTGTACTCATTGGCCAACGACACGTTCTCGACGTCACCGGTGAAGATCAACGCATCAGAACTGGACACTGCGTTATCGGCGTTCATGTACGACGCGATCGCATCCTGTCGGACCTCGCTCGTCTCCTTCTTGATTCGCCGTTCGTCGTGGCCGATCTGCAGGCCGACGTGGGCGATGGTCCGGGCGTCGTTTGCCACCTTCTCAGCGGCGAAGGAGTACTGCTGTTCGAAAGCACCGATCTGCAGCTGATCCTGAATCAACTTTTGCGAGACGACCTTCGCCTGGGCCTTCAGATCAGCGATCTGATCTGCCGCCGCCGGTCGGGGCAGCAGCACCACTGTCAGGGAGGTCACAACGACGAGAGTCGGGAGGAGGGCGGCGAAGACAATGCTTCGACCTTGCCCTGCTGGGTCGAACCCCGCCGTCGGTGTGAGCCGGGCGTGAGACACGATGGATAGGAAATCTAACTGCCTACCGGACGAAAGACAACCGGACCGCTGCGCCTGACGGTAGGGACAACGCGACAGAAGGTCGAGGTTCCCGAGCATGAAGTAGGCACGAAGACGGACTTGGCCACGCCCAGGGGCACCGATCCCATCTGAGCGGCCGAGCCTGTCGTGACGGTCGTCACCCAGGTTTGTCGGAGGGCGGTGTTTGCGAAGGTCCCCAGTCACGACCGGTCCAGTAACGCAAGCGACCGGGGAGTTCGGGGTCGGGATACCAGCCGGCGGACGGTCCCGATGGTGGCGGTACCGATGGCGGCACGGACGGATAGGNNGGCGACGTTCAGGAAATCTGTCGGCTCATATCCGAGACCACTGGGCATGGGAATGCGCCGACGCCGCTTCGTAGCCAACACACCGAAGCCGATAAGCATGACCACGATCAAGCCCACCACGACACCGATGATCACGGGCGTCGATGAGCTATTGGCGTTCGCCGCCACAGTCGATCCGGTCGTCGGCATGGCCGTGTATTCCTGTAGGGCGACGGCATCGAGGCGCGTCAGTCCGGTGGACGACGCCACCAAGGCAAGGACGTTGGCCTTTCCCCAGGCGACCACGCCGAGGTTCATCCCGTCGAGTGCCTTGTCGGCGCACACGGCTTGATGGGAGGTGGGTATCGACAGAAGAGGACGATCCGATACCGGGGAGGCACCCGAAGCTCCCGCACAGAACGACACCGCGGCTGCTCCGGCGGCCAAGGCGGCCTGCTGGGACAGCTCAGCCTCACTCTTACCGCTGGCCGACAAGTCGATCAGGATGACGAGGACGAAGGTCGACGACGAGGACGGAGCCTGCCACCCTTCAGCGGCGGTGGCTGTCGTGAACCCGGTGCCGACCAAAGAGGCCGACTCGACGGCCTGGATCCTGCTCGCCGTCTGGCTGACTTGAGAGGCGGGCAAGGACTGCCAACCGGGGATCGGGTCGGCGATGATGTCGCGGTCAAGGTTGCGGTTCCCGGCCGCGCCGGCCGGCGCTCCGGCCACGACACACGTCATCGCCGCCAGGGCGAACACCGCCATTATGTGAGCGAGACGCCGTCCGTACGCCACATGAATACGGCGTTTTGTCCGTGCACTCATGACGCCCCCGTGATGTTCCGGTTCAACCATCGTAGGAGGTGCGGCTCACAACTGTCTCTGGTTCACACGGGTTTCAAGACGGTCACGTGGGCTCCCAGATGTTCAGGAGAGCCGAGGTGGGCCCACGGGGCGGAGACAGTTCGCTGGATCGGGCGTCTCACCGAGAGGTGGTGGGTCGGTCTCCGTCGAGGAGGGCGTCGCTCACGGCGATGGCGTCGCCGAGCACACCGACATCGGCACGGGCGGTCGTGGCGGAGGTCGTGGCGGCGGTCGTCTCGGGTATGGCGGTCCCTCCGGGTCGATGACCAACCGCTTGGATGGTGACCGTGTCCCCGGCATTCTCGAGGGGGTTGGTGTCGAGGCCGTGGACCGTGGTCGTGACCGCGCTTGGCACTCCCGTATCGTCGAGCGCGCCGCTCGCGATTGGGTTGTCGACTACATGAACGATCTGAGACGGAGCGGCGGTCAACCCTGGCTCTGTCGGTGTCGGTGATTGACCGGTGCCAACGACCGTCGGGGCCGAGCCGGCCTTGGGCTCTGCCGTTGGCATCGCCCGGCGCACCGAGGCAGGGGCCGGAACGTGGGCAGCGGAGCTCGTCTGTCGGGTCGTCGAGGGGTGGACATGACCCATGACGGCCATGGCTCCCAGGGAGGCAGCGGCCACTGTGGGCAGAGCGATCGGAGCTACGCCGACGCCGGCGGTCGCACTCACCTGCGCCGCCACTCGGGG
>PKWD01000467.1 GCA_003131945.1 Acidimicrobiaceae bacterium | reverse complement strand
CACACCGACCTCGTCGCCCTGGCCAGCGTGGTGGCCGAAGGGGACCCGTGATCCCGGTCGTCACCGTGGCCGAGATGCGTGCCATCGACGACGAGGCCCACGCCAACGTCGATCACGGTGTTCTCGTCGACCGGGCCGGAACAGCCGTCGCCGTCGCCGGTCTTCGGTTGCTCGGTGGCGCCTACGGTCGTCGCGTCGTCGTCGTGGCCGGCAAAGGCTCCAACGGAGCCGACGGCCGAGTGGCCGCCGCCGTTCTGCGACGGCGCGGCGCGCGCGTCGAGGTGGTAGACGCGGCCGACGCCCCCGACCGCATCGCTCGTGACAGCGGCGTCGACCTGGTCATCGACGCCGCGTACGGGACCGGCTTCCGGGGAACCTANNGCTACCGGGCCCCCTCGGTGCCGGCCGGGGTGCGCGTTCTCGCCGTCGACATCCCGTCGGGGGTCGACGGCGACACCGGTGAGGCCTGCGGTGAGCCGTTGCGCGCCGATGTCACCGTCACCTTCGCCGCCCTCAAGCCGGGGCTGCTCCAGGGCGACGGGCCCCTCCTGGCCGGACGGGTGGAGGTGGTCGACATCGGTCTCGATGTCGATCGGTCCCGTCTCTGGGTGGTCGAGGACGCCGACGTGGCCCACCTGCTTCCCGTCCGGACCCGGGGCGCCTACAAGTGGCAGTCGGCCGTCGCCGTCGTCGCCGGCTCGCCCGGTATGACCGGGGCGGCCGAGCTCTGCGCCCACGCCGCCTACCGCGCCGGCGCCGGCATGGTCCGCCTCGGAGTGCCCGGCGCCGATCCCGCCCTGCTCACGGCGGGCGAGGCCGTCGCCACCGAGCTCACCGCCGGCAGCTGGGCGTCCACCGCCCTCGAGATGGTGACCCGCTGCCATTCCCTCGTGGTCGGTCCCGGACTCGGTCGGGCCGAGAACACCGGCGCCCAGGTCCGCACCCTCGTGGCCAAGTCCCCCGTTCCGGTCGTGGTCGACGCCGACGGGCTCGTGGCCCTGGGCTCCGGGGACGCCATCGCCCCGGTCGTGGGCGGCGACGGTGGTGCGTCGGACCATGGTCACCGCCCCCTCGATGCCTCGACCCCTCGTGCCGTTCTCACCCCCCATGACGGCGAGTTCGCCTTCTTGACCGGCGGACCGCCGGGACCCGACCGGATCGGAGCGGCGCGGTCCCTGGCCCACAAGACCGGCGCCGTCGTCCTGCTGAAGGGACCCACCACCGTGGTGGCCGAGCCCGGCGGTACCGCCCTCCTGGTCACCGCCGGGTCACCCCGTCTGGCCACGGCCGGTACCGGCGATGTCCTCTCGGGTGCCATCGGGGCCTTCGTGGCCCGCGGTCTCCCTGTCTTCGAAGCCGCCGGCCTGGCCGCCCACGTCCACGGCCGCTCTGCCGCCCTCGGGCCGCCCGAGGGTCTCGTCGCCGGCGACCTGGCCGACCTCCTCGGCCTGTGGCTCTCGGACGTCCGCCGTGGGTGAGACACCTCACCGCTACCCCGGCCTGCGGCCGACATGGGCCGAGATCGACCTGGCCGCCGTCCGCCACAACGCCCGGCTGTTGAAGCGCCTGGCGGCGCCGGCCGCGCTCTGTGCCGTCGTCAAGGCCGACGCCTACGGCCACGGCTCGGTCCCCGTGGCCCGGGCCGCCCTCGAGGGCGGCGCCGCCTGGTTGGCCGTGGCCCTCGTCGAGGAGGGCGTGATCCTGCGCGATGCCGGCATCGTCGCACCCGTCCTCGTCCTGTCCGAGCCGACGCCCGAGGCCATGGCCGTCGTCGTCGAGCGCGGCCTCACCCCCACCCTCTACACACCCCACGGGGCGGACGCCGCCGCCCGGGCCGCCGCCGCCGCTGCCACCGTCCTCGAGGTCCACGTGAAGGTCGACACCGGCATGCACCGCGTGGGAGCCCACCCCGCCGATGTCGCTTCTCTCGTCGGTGCCGTCGATGCCGCCCCGTCCCTGCATTTCGCTGCTCTCTGGACCCATCTGGCCGTAGCCGACGGGGCGGCCGACGAGGACCGGGTCTTCACCGCCGAGCAGCTGAGCGTCTTCGACGCCACCCGCGTCTCCTTGGCCTCCGCCGGATTCGATCCGCCCATGGTCCACGCCGCCAACTCCGCCGGGGTCATCGCCTTCCCGACGGCGCGGCTCGACATGGTGCGTTGTGGCATCGCCCTCTACGGGGTCGTTCCCACCCCCGCCATGGGCCCCGTCCTGTCCGACGACCCCGCCCTCGCCGGCGCCGAGCTCCTGCGTCCCGTTCTGTCGCTGCGGTCGACCGTGTCGCTCGTCCGCCCCCTCGGCGCCGGGGAACGCCCGTCCTACGGCCGGCGCCTTCCCCTGGCCGAGCGTTCACTGGTGGCCANNATGGACCAGATCGTGGTGGACTGCGGTTCCGACGCCGACGTGTCGGTCGGCGACGAGGTCGTGTTGATAGGGCGTCAGGCAACGGCGTCGCTGACCGTGCAGGACTGGGCCGATGTCCTCGGCACCATCGGCAACGAGGTGCTCACGGAGATCGGGTCGCGGGTGCCCCGGGTGGTCGTCGACGCCGACCCGCCTGACGGGGCATCCGACGAGGAGGAGAGACCATGAGCACGCCAGAGGTCAAGAGCCCCCGGCGCCGGCGCCGGGGGNNTGTCGCCGGATGGGCGCTGCAACATCGGGCCGTCTCACGGTCGTCGGTCACGGCCGAGGAGATGGTGACCGAGGGCCTCACCCTCACCGACGACCTCCGCCATCACTTCGTGGACGTCGAGGATGGCGGCCGCATCCATGTCGTCGAACGCGGCCAGGGCCCGCCTCTCGTCCTGCTCCACGGGATCATGCTCAGCTCGGCGCTCTGGGTCCACCAGCTGCGGGACCTCGCCGACCACCACCGGGTCATCGCCGTCGACCTCCGGGGCCACGGCCAGTCCCTGCCCGGGTCGACCGGATCGGGGATCGAGATCCTGGCCGACGACGTCCGTACCGTCCTCGAAACCCTCGGCGTCGAGCATGCCATCGTCGTGGGCCACTCCATGGGTGGCATGGTCGCCCTCCAGTTGGCCACCGGTCTTCCCCCCGACGAACGGCGCCGGCGCATCGCCGGCATCGTTCTCACCTCGACCACCGCCGGCCCCTTCGTCACCCTGCCCGGATTCACCGGCGTCGTCCGCGTCACCGGACCGGTCACCGCCCGGGCCCTGCTCGTGGGCGAACGCGTCGGGGCCAAGGCTCTGCCCTCGCGCGATCTGCGCTGGTGGCTGACCCGTCTCGGCTTCGGCGCCGACGCGCCGGCCGTCCAGGTCCGCTTCGTCGA
>PKWD01000398.1 GCA_003131945.1 Acidimicrobiaceae bacterium | reverse complement strand
CCGGGCATGGCAGGCGCCGATCAGTCCCGGTCCGCCGGCGGGGCATCACCCCGGTCCCTGGCGGCGAAGACCTCCTTCATCGAACCCATCTGCTTGCGCTCATCGAGTGCGCCGAGCGAGGTGGCGGTGTTGTGGGCCCATTGATGGGCCATGAAGTGGTACTTCCACGACGCCGACTTTCCCATCAACTCGGCGACATGGTTGATGGAGTCCTTCACCACCTGGGCCGTCACCGGTGGGACGAGGGCGATCCGTTCGGCCAGTTGGCGCGCACGGGCGGATAGCTCGGCGCGCGGTACCACCTGGTTCACGAGCCCGAGGCGCCATGCTTCGCCGGCGTCGAGCTCTTGCGCCGCCAGGAGGAACTCCTTCGCCTGGCGGATGCCCATCTCCCACGGTTCGACAAGGAGCTCGACGGCGGCACCGCTCATACGCAGGACCGGATTGGAGAACAATGCGTCGTCAGCCGCCACGATGAGGTCACACATGCAGGCCAGCATCAAGCCGGCGGCTATGCACTTGCCCTGGACGGCGGCGATGGTGGGCTTGCGGAAGTCGTGGATCTTCCGGCACCGCTCGACGTACATCTCCTGCTCGTGGCGGAATTTGCCCTCCGGAGTGTCACGCATCCGGGCCCACTCGTCGGGCTCGGGTCCGAGAATCGCCTTCAGGTCGTGACCGGAGCTGAAGTGCTTACCGGCCCCGGCCAAGATGACCACCCGGACACTGTCGTCGGCATCGGCGCGGTCGAATGCGGCATCGAGCCCGTCGATGAGGGCGGTGTTCTGGGCGTTGGCCGCCTGAGGGCGGTTCATGAGGATGGTGGCCACCGGGCCCTCGACCTCGTAGCGCACAACCTCTTGGTCATTTTCCACGGCCGGCCTCCTGTCTCTCCCGGCCGTCGGCACCGGAACCCCCGGCCCCCCCGGCACCGGGGACCGCGGTCTCGGGCTCACGCGGCAGGCCGAGGACGCGCTCGCCGATGACGTTGCGTTGAATTTCACTGGTTCCGGCGAAGATCGACGCAGCCTGATAATAGAGCCACGCCCGCTGCCACGACCCGTCCCCCGGATTGTCGGTGGCGCCACGCCACAGGGGGGCGGCGGGGCCGAGAACGTCGAGAGCGAGCTCGTGCAGGCGTTTGCTCATTTCGCTCCAGTACAGCTTCAGAAAGCTGCCCTCGGGCCCGGGCGCCAGTCCCCGCTCCAACTTCGACAGTGACCGCCAGTTGTGGAGCTGGAACAACCGGACCTCCACGTAGGCCTGGGCCAACCGTTGCCGCCGGCGAGGATCATCGAAGGCGCCTTCGGCCACGGCCGTCCTCAGCAGCTCCTCGAGGTGCTGCATATGGATCACGAGCTGTCGTGGGTTCACGCCTCGCTCATGCGACAGGGTCGAACCGGCCACCCGCCACCCGTCGCCTTCGTTCCCCACCATCTGGTCATCGGGGACGAATACCTCATGCAGGAACACCTCGTTGAACTCGGCCTCGCCTGTGAGCTGGACGAGGGGTCGCACCTCCACACCGACGGCGTGCATGTCCAGGACGAAGAACGACAGCCCCTTGTGCTTGGCCACGGCGGGGTCGCTACGGGCCAGGCAGACAGCCCAGTCGGCGAACTGGGCATAGGAGGTCCATACCTTCTGACCTTTGAGCACCCATCCATCGTCGACGCGCCGGGCCGTTGTACGGACGGCGGCCAGGTCGGATCCGGCGTCGGGTTCGGAGAAGAGCTGGCACCACAGCTCGGTGGCGGGAAGGACGGCGGGCAGCCACCGCTGCTTCTGGCCGTCGGATCCATGGGCGAGCAGGGTGGGCCCGGCCAGGTTGATGCCGATCCGGCCGACGAGCTCGGGGGCACGGGCCCGCGCCAACTCCTCCTGGACGACGAAGTTCTCGCCGGGACCGAGCGCGCGGCCGCCGTAAGCGATAGGCCACGTGACGCCCACCCACCCGGCGGCGGCGAGGTCCGCCTGCCATCTGCGTCCGAAGGCGACCTCCTCGGCCAGGTCGGTGAAGCGCGGGGGAAGTCCGACGCCGTACTCCCACGGCAGGTGCTCGTGGAGCCAGGCGCGGAACTCCCTGCGGAGGCGTTCCTGGTCAGGCGTGGTCGTCAGGTCCATGGCGCCGCGCCAGCATGACACAACCGTCAGGCTCGCCCTGTGGCCGATCGGTAGTGTCGGGCCGTGGATTTCGAGCTGTCCGTCGACCAAGGGGCCTTGCAGAGCGCGGCGTTGTCCCTGCTCGATGACCAGTGCCCGACGACCCGGGTGCGCCAGGTGGCAGACGAGACCGGTCACCTCGACGACACCCTGTGGGCGGCCATGGCCGAGCAGGGCTGGTTGGCGGTGGAGCTCCCCGAAGCAGACGGCGGCCTCGGCCTCGGACTGGTTGAGACGGCCGTGCTGTGTGAGCAGCTGGGCCGCCACGTGGCACCGGTGCCGTTTCTGGGCACCGTCCTGACCGCCCTGGCCCTCACGTGGGCCGTCGCTGACGAAGAGGCCGAGGCCACGGCAGCGCTCGGTGAAGTTGGCGTGGGTACCTGGATCGAGCAACTGTCGGCCGGCGATGCCGTTGGCGCCGTGTCGTGGTCGCGCCGACCGGGGGCCGTGACCGCGCAGTCAGACGGTCGCCGCCGGTGGACCCTGTCGGGGCGCTCGGATCTGGTCGTCTACGGCCCCTCGGCTGACGTGGTGATCGTGTTCGCCGAGGCCGACGGATCGCCCGCTCTGTTCGCCCTGGCCCCCGAGGGCGCCGAAAGGCCGTCCGCCGAACCGGCCATGGACCGGACCCGCAGCGTGGGTTGGCTGGACTTCGCCGACCGCCCGGCACTGCGACTCGGGGGGCCGGACCGCGCCGCAGACCTGCTCGACCGGGCCGCCACGGCGATGTCGGCCGAGATGCTCGGCGCCGCCGACCGTGTGCTTGAAATGACGGTGGCCTATGCCAAGGACAGGGTGCAATTCGGGCGACCGATCGGCGGGTTCCAGGCCGTGAAGCACCGTTGTGCCGACATGCTGGTGGACGTGGAGGGAATGCGCTCGGCCACGTATTACGCGGCCTGGGCGGTCGGCGCCGGCGACCCTGACGCGGCCTTGGCGGCGTCTGTCGCCAAGGTATGGAGCTCCGACGCGGCGCGCCGCGTCATGGCATCGGGTCTGCAGGTCCACGGTGGCATCGGGTTCACGTGGGAGCACGACCTGCATCTCTTTCTCAAGAGGTCGCAGCTCGATCAGATGAGCTTCGGGGACGCCGGGTTCCATCGGGAGCGTCTGGCCCAGATCCTGCGTCCACGGGCCGAGTCCGGTCTCCCTGTGCTCTGAGGGTCGTGCCCCCATGCGAATCGTCATCTACGGAGCGGGTGCCATCGGTGGAGTTCTCGGAGCTCGTCTCTTCGAGAATGGACACGAGGTCGTGCTCATCGCCCGCGGCGCGCATTACCAAGCGATGCGTGATCACGGGTTGCGGGTCGAGACTCCGGTCGGTGGGGCCGTGGTCGACGTGCCGGTCGTCGCCCACCCCTCCGCCATTGCCTGGGGCGTCGACGACATCGTCGTGCNNGTGTGCGCCCAGAACGGTGTCGAGAGCGAGCGCATGGCCCTGCGCATGGCAAGCGATGTCTACAGCGTCTGTGTGATGTGCCCGGCCGCCCACCTGGAGCCCGGAGTGGTCCAGGCCTTCTCCGTGCCCACTCCCGGAATCCTTGATGTAGGCCGGTATCCGCTCGGGTCGGACTCCGTGTCTGAATCGCTCGCCACCGCCTTTCGTGACGCCACGTTCCACGCCGAAGCACGCACCGACATCATGAGGTGGAAGTACACCAAGCTGCTCATGAACCTGGGCAACGCCGCTGAGGCTCTGTGCGGGCCGTCCGCACGCGGGAGTGAGATCGCCCGGCTGGCGCGCCACGAANNAAGGAATCGCCGTGCTGCGCGCTGGCGGTATCGACTTCGTGTCAGATCAAGAATTCATCGAAAGGCGCGGTGATCTCATCCGGCCCCAGGCCATCGGTGGCGGCCCCCGGCCCGGTGGTTCGTCGTGGCAGAGCCTCGAACGTGGCACCGGTCGCATCGAAGCCGACTACCTGAACGGAGAGGTCGCACTCCTCGGCCGACTGCACGGTGTCCCCACGCCGGCGAACGCCGTTCTTCAGCGTTTCGCCAACGACGCGGCACAGCACAAGCGCCCACCGGGCTCGGTGTCAGCCGACGACCTCCTGGCCGGCGTGGGGGCCTGACTCTTCAGGACGCGGCCGCCAGCTTGACCGCCATCGTGCGCATTGCCGCTCGATCAGGCTTTCCGGCGGCGAGAACAGGGAGGGCGTCGAGCACAAAGACGAACTCCGGCGTCTTGAAGCGGGTCACGCTGCGCTCGGTGAACCAGGCCCGGCAGGTGGCCAGATCGAAGGGGGCGCTCGTCTCGACGAAGACGGCCACACGTTCACCGACTTCGGGATCCGGCACCGGCACCGCCACGGCGTGGCGTACCGACGGATGCGCTTCGAGCGTCGCCTCCACCTCCGATGCCGAGATGTTCTCGCCCGCCCTGATGATGATGTCGGAGAGGCGGCCCGTGACCCGGAGCCATCCGTCGGCGTCGAGAACGCCCAGGTCTCCGGTGCGAAACCACCGTCCGGGCTTGGTCACGACGCGCTCGGTCATGTCGGCGTCGGCGTAACCGACGAAGAGCTCCGGACCCCGGAGCCACAGCTCCCCGGCCTCGCCCACCNNGCCCCGACGAGCCCCTGTCCCGGGATCGTGCACCGTCATCTCGACCTCACCGGTGGCGTGGCCGTCGGTGTCGCGGGCCCGTTCGAGACTGTCCTGGGGACCCGAGGTGGTGACGGTGGGTGCCTCGGTTGACCCGTAGGTGCGCTTCACCCGGCAGGCGAAGGCGTCGGCCGTGGCATCGACGAAGGCGGGGCTCACCGAGGCCCCACCGGTCGACACCAGTCGCAGACTGGCCACCCGCTCGGCCCGGAAACGGCCCGACGCCGTCATCTGGGAGAAGAAGACAGGGGGGGCGCCCATGAACGTCACCCGTTCCTCCTCGATGAGGCGAAGGCCTTCCTCGGGATCCCAGCCCGCCATGAGCACGCTGGGGATCCCGGCGCTGGCCGGGAGCAAGACGCCGTTCAACAGTCCTGACACATGGGCCAGTGGTGCCGGCATGAGCACGGCGTCGCGCTGGTCGAGCCCATGGATGTCCACCATGAGCGTGGCCTTGTATCCGAGGCCGCGGTGGGTGTGGAGGGCCGCTTTCGGAATCCCCGTCGATCCCGACGTGAAGAGGGCCACGGCCACATCGCTTCCGCGCGCCGGTGATGCGGCGGCATCGACCGGAGCGGCCGCCTCGAAGTGATCGAGCAGGGCGTCGAGGCCCCGGCCGGCGTTCAAGGTGCGTGCGCCGGGAAAACCGGCGGCCGGAAGATCGGATGTGGACAGAACCAGGACGGGCGAGACCTGATCGAGCGCGCCGGTGACCTCGGTGGCGCCGAGGCGGTGGTGCAACGGGGCGGCCACGGCACCTAGGCGCCAGCAGGCCCGGTACAGCACGACGGCGGGGGCACCGTTGGGAAGTTGCCAGGCCACGACGTCGCCGCGCCGGACTCCGGCGGCGCGCAGGCGGCCGGCCATGGCCGCCACGCACGCCTCCACGGCGTTACCGTCCAGGCGGCCGGAGTCATCGACGATCCCGGCGCCGGCACCTCCGGTGAAGGTGGACTCGAGCGCGCCGCGATCCCACGGACCACCTGGTCGGCGGTAGTGGGCGGCCCGGGTATGCACGAGGGTGGGGCGCAGACGGGACCTCCGTCTCACGCGAGTGGCCGGCATGGCCGCCAAAGCTACCGCTGTGACCGATGACATAACCTGACGCCGTGGTCAGAGAACGCGGTGCGTCCCGCTCGCATATCGTGGCCCCGCCGGACGTGGCCGAGCGGGTGGCGCTGGCCCCTGCTCCGGGTGAGGCACCGCTCCCGGCCCCGAACGCCGCCGCCCTCCTTCGTCGACACGGAACCGATCCCGAATTCGCCCGTCGCCCGGCGCTGCGATTCGGCGACCAGGTGTGGACACACGGTCAACTCCTGGAAGAGGCGGGAAGGTTCGCCGCCCTCTACACGACGCGGCTCGATCCGGACCGCCCGCCCCACATAGCGGTGCTGCTCGACAACACTCCGGAGTACGTCTTCGCCCTGTGCGGTGCCGGCCTCATCGGTGCGGCGCTCGTCGGGCTGAACCACACCCGGCGCGACGAGCACCTGGCCCGGGACATCACCTACACCGACGTGCAGTTGGTGATCACCGAGCCGCGGCACCAGGGGCTGCTCGCTCCCGTGGCCGGCCGTCTCGATCTTCCCGGTGGCATTCTCATGTCGAGTCGTTTCGCCGATGGTGACGACCCCGAGCCGACACTCGGCGCGCCGCTGGTCGACGCCTTCGCCGACCTGCCCGCCGACGCTGGTGATCCGGGTGCCGAACCCGATATCAATGCTCTGTGGGCTCTTCTGTTCACATCGGGGACGTCGGCGGCCCCGAAGGCGGTGTGCTGCAGCCAACGCCGGCTCCTCACCACCGGCAATCGGATGACCATGGTTCTCGGTGTCGGGCCTGACGACGTCGGATACGTGGCCATGCCCTTGTTCCACTCCAACTCCCTGATGGTGGGTCTGGCCCCGGCGCTGGTGGCGGGCGCGTCAGTGGGGTTGGCCCGGAAGTTCAGCGCCTCACGGTTCCTCGACGACGTCCGCCGCTACGGGGCGACGTGGTTCAACTACACCGGGAAGCCCCTCGCCTACCTGCTGGCCACGCCGGAGCGTCCCGACGATGCCGACAACCCTCTGCGCCTGGCCTACGGCAACGAGGGGTCACCGCAGGTGGTCGAGGCCGTGGCCGACCGGTTCGGGGTGGCCATCGTCGACGTCTTCGGTTCGACCGAAGGGGCCATCGCCCTCGACCGGTCCGGTGGTGTGCCACGGGGCTCGGTGGGGCGGCTGCGGCAGGGGATCAAGATTGTGGACCCCGATGGTCACGAGTTGCCGTGCGCCCGCTTCGACAGCGACGGGGGGCTCTCCAACGCCGAGGAATGCGTCGGCGAGATGGTGAACGTCGAGGGTCAGGGTCCGTTCGAGGGCTATTACCGCAATGAAGAGGCGATGGCCAAGACCACCCGCAACGGGTGGTACTGGAGCGGCGATCTGGGCTATGTCGACGAGAACGGTTGGGTCTACTTCGCCGGCCGCACCTCGGACTGGCTGCGGGTCGACGGGGAGAACTTCCCGGCCGCTCCGATCGAGGCCATCGTGGGGCGGCACCCTGACGTCATGCTGGCCTCGGTCTACGGCGTGCCCGATGTCGATGCCGGTGACCAGATCATGGTGGCTCTTGTGTTCCGGGAGGGTTGCGTCTTTGATCCGGCCGGGCTGGCCTCGTGGCTCGACGCCCAACACGACCTGAGCCCCAAGTGGCGCCCCCGTTACGTCCGCGTGGCGCGGGCCCTCCCCACCACTCCCACCAACAAGGTGCTCACCCGCACGCTCGTGCATCAGAAATTCCGCGCCGATCGCATCGGTGGGGACCCGGTCTATGTGCGCGGGCGCGGCGAGGACGCCTACCGGTCCTTCGGCGACGGCGACGAAGCGGCTCTCCACGAAGCGTTCGTGGCGGCCGGTCGCGGCCAAGCCTGGGACCTCTGAAGCAGCAGCGGTGGACCTGTCGCTCACTGACGCCGAAGAGCGTTTCGCCGCCGAGGCCCGGGCCTGGTTCACCGAGCACGCCGAGACACCTCCTGAGACCGAGGATCTGGCCGAAGCCATCGCCTGGGGACGTAGTTGGCAGGCGAAGCTGGCGGCGGCGCGATGGGTGGGGATCAACTGGCCCGTCGAGTACGGAGGGCGCGGCGCGTCGGCCGTGGAGGTGGCGCTGCTCAACTCCGAGTACGCCCGTAGTGGGGCGGCGCAACTCGTCAACCGGGTCGGGATCAACCTGGCCGGCCCCACCCTGCTGGCCCACGGGACCCCGGACCAGTGCATGCGGTGGCTGCCCGCCATCACCACCGCACAAGAGATCTGGTGCCAGCTCTTCNNGCCGGGGGCCGGCTCGGACCTGAGTGGGCTGACCACGGCGGCCGAACCGGTCGATGACGGCTGGCGTGTCACCGGCCAGAAGGTGTGGACCTCTTACGCGCAGTTCGCCCAGTGGGGCCTGTGCCTGGCCCGCAGCGAGCCGGGCACGACCGGGTCCCGTGGACTGTCGCTTCTGGTCGTCGACATGGGTGCTCCGGGCGTCGACATTCGTCCTCTGGTCCAGATCACGGGTGAGGCCGAGTTCAACGAGGTCTTCCTCGACGGTGTCTTCGTGCCCAAGGACCAACTCGTCGGACCGGTGGGCCAGGGCTGGGCCGTGGCATCGACGACGCTGGCCCATGAACGGGGCACCAACTTCCCGTTCAAAGAGGAAGTGGTTCACGAGGGTTACCTGTCCCGCTTGTTCGCCACGGCCGTGTCCAACGGCACGTTCGACGATCCGGCGGTGGCCGACGCGCTTGTCGACGCCTACGTCTCACTGGTGGTGCTGCGGACCCACAACTGGCGGACGCTGTCGCGTCTGGGCCGGGGTGGGGAGCCGGGACCCGAGTCGAGCTGGGTCAAGCTGACCTGGTCGGATATGACCCAACAGCTGTCCCAGACTGCTCTGGCCGTCATGGGCGCCGAGGCGCCTTTGGTCGGACCCTGGCAACGTCAGTGGTTGTGGAGCAAGTCGGCCAGCGTGGCCGGAGGGACGTCCGAGATTCAGCGCAACGTGATCGGGGAGCGGCTCCTCGGTCTTCCCCGCGAGCAGAGGAGATAACGTGCCCGTCCACTACGAGCCCGGTGACGACCACATCGTGTGGATCACCATCGACCGACTCGAGCACATGAACAGCCTCGACATGGATCATTTCGCCCAGCTGCGCAAAGCGTGGGACCGGTTCGGCGAGGAGGACGACTCCTGGGTGGCCATCATCACCGGTGTCGGAAACGCCTTCTGCGTGGGGGCCGACCTGAAGACCTACATCCCCCAGATCACGAAACTGCAGAGGGAAATCGCCACGGGGCAGATCGAGGAGCTCGACGGCTACCGGATCGACGACGGGGTCCGAGCCGTGCTGAGGGGTGTGAAGCTGTACAAGCCGATCATCGCCGCCGTGAACGGTGCGTGCGTCGCCGGCGGCATGGAAATGCTGGGGGGCTGCGACCTGCGTGTGGCGGTGCCGGAGGCGTACTTCGGCGTCATGGAACCCAAACGCGGGTTGTTCGCCGGTGGCGGGACGACCGTCCGCCTGCCCCGGCAGGTCCCGTTTCCCGCCGCCATGGAGTTCCTGCTCTGCGCCGATCGTGTGCCGGCCGAACAAGCCATGGCCATGGGACTTCTGAATGCGGTCGTCCCCGCCGGCGAGCTGAGGGCCAGAGCGCAAGAGTACGCCCATCGCATCACGGCCAACGGACCGCTCGCCGTGCGCAAGACCAAGGAGAGCGTGCTGAGGGGTCTGGCCGTGGACATGCACGAGGCGTACCGGATCGAGTCGGAGATCTCCAAAGAGGTGTTCTCGAGCGATGACGCCAAGGAGGGGCCGGCTGCCTTCGCCGAGAAGCGCCCGCCGCACTGGACCAACAAGTAGTCGTCGGCCACGCGCAGATCGGGGACATCGTGAGACACATGTCTTTGTCCGACGCCGTCGAGAGGCACGTGCTGCCGGGCGACGCCGTCCAGATCCTGTGCGGTCACTCCCGGTGGACCGCCGCCGCCCGCGAGATGGCGAGACAGTTCTGGGGCCGTGACGCCGGGTTCACCCTCATCATGGTGAGCCTCAGCTCTCTGGGGGCCCTGTTCTTCCGCGGCAACATGGTGCGCAAGGTCGTCACCACTTACTCCGGCGACACTTTCCCGACCTACACGCCGAACCCCGTGTTCCAGCAGGCCTACTCCTCGGGGGCCGTGGAGGTCGAGCACTGGTCGATCCTCACCTTCACCCAACGGCTGGAGGCGGCCGCCCGCGGGTTGCCTGCCGTCGTGACGGGATCGCTCCAAGGGTCGTCGATGGCGTCGAACGCCGACTTCACCGTGGCCGACACCTCCTTCGGTCCCNNTCGCCCGCGGGCTGCCGGCCATCGTCACCGGTTCGCTCGAAGGATCCTCCATGGCCGACAACGACGCTTTCGCCACGGCGTCGTCCCCCTTCGGCGACGTGGGGTTGCTGGCACCCCTCGTGCCCGATGTCACCCTGGTCCACGGGGCGGTGGCCGACGAGGAGGGGAACGTGGTGCTGTGCGAGCCCCTTCTCGAGAACGTGTGGGGCGCGTGGGCCGCCCGACGGGGCGTGATAGCCACCGTGGAGCGGGTGGTGGAGAGCCTCGACGGACTCGGCCACCGGACGAAGATCCCGGCCCACCGTGTGCTGGCGGTGGTGGAGACGCCGTTCGGTGCGCACCCCGGCGGGCTGTACGCCCCCGGGCTACCGATGCGATCGTACGGCGAGGACATCGCCTTCTGGACCGAGGCGCGGGCGGCCACCAGGGGTGACTTCGACGCCTGGGCCCGGCAGTGGGTCCTCGAGCCCACCACCCACGCGGCCTATCTCGACCGCCTGGGTACCGACCGCCTCGAATGGCTGAAGGGCCGCACCGATCCGATGTCATGGCAGACGGACGCCGATGCCCACCCCGTCGACGAGGAGGAACCGCCGAGCCAGTGGGAGCAGGCCGCCGCCTACGGCGCCCGTGAGGTGCTGGCCGAGGTGCATGCCGTCGACGCCGACGCTGTTCTCGCCGGTGCCGGAGTAGCCAACCTCGCCGCGTGGGTGGCCGTGGCGCGCGCCGGTGAGGCCGGCCACCGCGTCAAGCTCACGGCCGAGCTAGGCATGTGGGGTTACACCCCGACACCGGCCGACCCGTACATCTTCAACCACCGCGTCTTCCCCGGCACACCTCTGCTGTCCGACGCCTCCACCGTCCTCGGCATGGTCGTCGGAGGCCCCGGCACGCGCACGGTGGCGTGTCTGGGCGCGGCCCAGGTCGATCGCCATGGCAACCTCAACTCCACCTCGATCCCCGGAGGTCCGTTCCTCGTCGGGTCGGGGGGTGCCAACGACGTCACCAGCCGGGCGACCTCCTGCGTCGTGGTCTCGCTGGCCCGGCCCGAGCGCCTCGTCGAGCGTGTCGGCTATGTCACGAGTCCCGGCGGGCGGGTGACGAGGATCGTCACCGATCGGGGTGTGTTGCGGCGTGACAACGGAGTGTTGCGTGTCGCCGCCGTGCCGAGCGGGGTCGGGTCACTGGCGGAGCGTGTGCGGGCACTGGCGGGTGTCTGTGGCTGGGACGTGGAAGTCGTCCGGCAGGTGGAGGAACTCGACCCCGTCACGCACGACGAGGTGACGGCGTTGCGCCGCTACGACCCCGAGCGCCTCTTTCTGGCCTGAATAGCGACGGCCCCGCCACCGATGCGGGCCCCGTCCTCTCGGGCCTGTCTTCCCGCCGAAGCCCCGTCGCGGGTACCCCGGCCTGCCCAGGCGCACCGGGCGGGGTAAGACTACAGTGACCGGCACCAGAACTGACATGGGCGTCAGTTGCGCCGCTTTTTGCCACGTGGCATCGAGGGGAACGGCGCGACCGACAACCGGCAGGAACAGGGGGAACAGAACGTGAGACGCGGAAGCCTTGTGGTGGCAACAACGGCATTGGCCGTCGGACTGTTGGCCGCCGCCTGCTCGAATGCGTCCACGTCGGGGACAGGGCCATCAGCGACGTCTGCTCCATCGGGCAACCACGTCGCCTCTTCGGCGCCGGGAGTGACGAGCAACTCGATCACGGTGGGCAGTCTGGCCACCGATTCGGGGTCCCTGGCTGGACAATTCTCCCAGGCCGTCCCCGGCGCTCAGGCCTACTTCGACGCCATCAACGCCAAAGGCGGGGTCGACGGTCGCAAGATCTACCTGAAGTACCAGGCCGACGACACCGGGAACCCGAGCGACGACACCACACAAGCCCGGAATCTCGTCGAGCAGGACCATGTGTTCGCCGTCGTCGGCGTGGGTACGCCGTTCTTCGACGGCGCCTCATTCTTCGCCGCCGAGGACACCCCCGCATTCGGCTATATGGTGTCCCAGGACTGGAACAACCACTCGGACCTCTTCGGCGGCTACGGGTCGTTTCTCGATTACACCACCAGTCAGCCCGACGAGGTCTTCGTGGCCAAGCAGCTGCACGCCACGTCGGTGGGCGTGATCGCCTACAACATCGCGGCGTCGTCCGAGGACGCCTGCCGGTCGGTGGTCCAGGGCCTGCAGTTGGAGCACATCCACGTGGGGTTCCAGGACCTGGCCTTCGGCCTCGGAGCCAATCCCACCGCTGACGTGCTGGCCATGAAGGCGGCACACGTCGACATGTTCGTCTCCTGCATGGAGGGATCGGACAACCTGGCCATTGATCAGGCTATGCGTCAGAACGGCATGACCGGTGTCCACTCCGTATGGCTCACCGGCTACGACCGTGCCTACCTGAAGCAGGATCCCGCCGACATGCTCGGCGTCATCTTCCTCGAGGAGCACGTGCCCTTCGAGGCGGCGACGCAATTCCCCGGTAAGTACCCGGCCATGGAGCAGTACTTGGCGACCATGAAGAAGTACCAACCGAAGTTGATCTACAACGATCTGGCCTTTGAGGGCTATCTGAATGCCGCGCAGTTGGTGCAGGGCCTCCAGGAAGAGGCGGCCACCGGTAAGCCCCTGACCCAGGCGGACCTGATCGCCGCCATCAACAAGGAGACGGCCTTCACGGGAAGCGGATTGACCACGCCCATCAACTGGACGAACGCCCACGACTCGGCCGTACCGCCGTACTGTGCCGCATTCGTGGAGGTCGAAGCGGGAGACACATTGAAGGTTGTCTTCACCCAGGCCAACGACGAAGTCTTCGTATGTGGCAACTCTCAGGACAAGATAGTTCCGCCGCTGCCAGGTACGCCCGGCCTCTAACCGTCGAGCGTGCCCGGTGAGCAACTTCCTCAATTACGCCATCCCCGGTGTCCCCCAGGGTTGTGAATATGCGCTTATCGCCGTGGGCCTGGTGCTCACGTTCCGGGCCACGGGTGTCTTCAATCTCGCCTTCGGCGCGCAAGCCTTCGTGGGTGCCTTTGCCTACGACCTGCTGAACCAGTACCAGAACTGGCCGCAGTGGGCGGCGTTCATCGTGGCCGTGATGGTGATCTCGCCTGCCCTCGGACTGGCCCTCGACCGGTTCTTGTTCCGGCACATCCCGACAGCGTCGACTACGGCCAAAGTGCTGTCGACGGTCGGCCTGCTCATAGCCATCCCTCTCTTGATTCCCATCCTCTTCGGGCCCGCCACGCGCTACAACATCGGCTATCTCTGGCTCAATCCCCGAATCGTCTACGCCACTCTGTACAAAACGCCACTGAACGGCACCGTCATCGCCACCACCGTGATCACCCTCGGTGTCGTGGCCGCACTCGTCGCCCTCTTCCGCTGGAGCAGTATCGGCCTGCAGATGCGGGCAGTGGTCGAAAGCCGGCGTCTGGCCCAACTCGAAGGGGTGAACTCGGCCGGGGTGGCGGCCGGTGCCTGGGCGCTGTCGAGCACTCTGGCCGGGCTGGCCGGGGTTCTGATGCTCCCGCAGTCGCAGTCCCTCGACCCGACTCAGACCCTCGATTTCACCACCCTCTTGGTGGCCGGACTGACGGCGGCGGCACTGGCCAGCTTCCGCAGCCTGCCTCTGGCCCTGTTCTGGTCCATCGTGCTCGGCGTCGTGCAGAACCTCCTGGTGTGGTTGTTGCCGTCGGGCAGCGTGCTGCAGCAGAACGTGGCGCCGGCCCTGCCCTTCGTCGTGTTGGTGGGGGTGCTGTTGTTCAATCCCAGGATCAGGAACCTGGAGCAGAGCACCGACCCGCTGGCGTCGGTCGATCCCCCTCCTCCTCCACCCTCGATCCAGATACGCGACCGCCGGTTGGACATACCGATGAAGTGGCTGTGGCGCCTCTTGTTGGCCGGTTTCGTGGTGTCGTCGTTGACCTGGCTCCCCGACTACTGGGTGTTTCCGTTCGCCCTCGGCGTCGTGTTCTCGATCATCTTCTTGTCCATCACCCTCATCACCGGNNATGTGCCAGGCCACGTTCGCCGGGGTGGGGGGCTTCTTCGCCGGACAGATGGCGGCCCACTTCGGGGTCCCGATCCTGCTCGGAGCCGTGCTCGGCGGGATGGTGGCGGCCGGTGTCGGCGTCCTTGTGGCCTTGCCCGCCCTGCGACTATCGGGCCTGCCGCTCACACTCGTCACTCTGGCATTCGCCATCTTCGCCGACCAGGTGATCTTCCAGTACAGCTGGTCGCTTTCAGGCGACACCGGCATCAGCATCCCCCGGCCGGCCATCGGCTCGCTCAATTTCTCCAACAGCCCTTCGGGGGACCCACACTTCCTCATCCTGGTGATGATCATCCTGGCCCTGGTCATGCTGGGCGTGGCCCTCGTCCAGCGAGGCACGGTGGGTCGATACCTGGCCGCCATCCGGGGCAGCCAGACGGCGGCGGCCAGTCTGGGCATCAGCCTGACGCGGGCGAAACTCACCGTCTTCGCCCTCTCGGCCGGCATCGCCGGCCTNNAGACGTCCGTCGGCGCCGGCGACTTCGGGTACGAGTTCTCGTTGGTGTGGGTGGTGGCGGTGATTACGACGGGCGCCATGACCATCGAAGGAGCCGTCCAGGCCGGTATAGGACTCGCCGTGTTCCAGGAGGTGTTGAACCTCTGGGTGCCGCCCCGCTTCAACGGCATCGAATTCATCCTCTTCGCCGTCGGCACCCTGACTTACGCCCGGCATCCCGAGGGCATCGTCGAGTATCAAAAGACGAGGTGGATGAACCAGATCGCCAAGCTGTTCCAACGGTGGGACGAACGGCACGGTCGGGCGACACCCGACGTCGCCGGGGCCACGCCCGGTCCCGCCGCCACACATCTCGCCGCTCCCGGGGCACCCGGTGCCTGACGCCACGTCGGACGTCACCTCTGACGCCACGCCAGGCCGGGCGCCCCTGCTCGAAGCACGGGCGATCTCCAAGCGCTTCGGCGGTGTTCAGGCGTTGCACGACGTCACCATGTCGGTGCAGCCGGGTGAGATCTTCGGCCTCGTGGGGCCCAATGGCGCCGGCAAGACGACGCTGTTCAACTGCCTGTGCGGTCAGTTGCGTCCCGACGGGGGCAGCGTGCGATTCGACGGCGAGCCCATCGATCGTCTCCCCACCTACCGGCGCGCCCGGCTCGGCATCGGGCGTACGTTCCAGCGCATCGAGGTGTTCCCCGAGCTAAGTGTGCGCGACCATCTGTTCGTCGCCGCCCGGGCCCACCGGGGAGACGGTGCCTTGTGGAAGGACCTCCTCAATCTCAGTCAACCCAAGCCCGACGAGATAGCCACGGTCGAAAGGGTGCTCGACATGGTGGGGCTCCAGGACGTGGCCGACACCCCGGTCGCCGCCCTCAGCCTCGGCCACTGCCGCCTGGTCGAGCTCGGTCGGGCGTTGGCCGGCGAGCCCCGCATGCTCATGGCGGATGAGCCGTCGTCGGGTCTCGATGTGCAGGAGACGAAGGCCCTGGCCGACACTTTGCGGCACGTTCGCCAGGAGCACGGCACCGCCGTGCTCCTCGTCGAGCACGACCTCGACATGGTGGCCCAAGTGGTCGATCAGGTCATCGTGCTCGACTTCGGCCAGCAGATAGCCGCCGGCACCCTCGACCAGGTCCTGGCCGACCCTGCTGTACGCAAGGCCTATCTCGGGAAAACGGCATGACCGATCTCGACGCCGCCGCCGTGCCCCACGCGCCGTCGACCCCCGTCGTCCCGGGCCCCGCCCTTTTGGAGTTCGTGGGTGTGAGCGCGTCCTACAGCACCTACCGTGCCCTGTTCGACGTCTCGCTGACGGTGCCCCAGCGTGGCATCGTGGCCCTGCTCGGTTCCAACGGCGCCGGCAAGTCGACGGTGGCCCGGGTGGCCACCGGGCTCATGCCCGTCACGGCCGGAACCATCCGTTTCGAAGGGCGCGACATCACCGACATGGCCGCCCACAAGATCGCTCATGCCGGAGTGGCTCACGTACCCGAAGGTCGGGGCGTCTTCTCCAGCCTGACGGTGGACGAGAACCTGACCCTGGCCTTCCGCCAGAAGGTGGGCCGCCGCGGCGTCCCCGCCGCATGCGAACGGGCCTACACGGCCTTCCCGGCCTTGGTCGCCTGCCGTCGCCAAATGGGGGGCACCCTGTCCGGGGGCCAGCAGCGGATGTTGTCGTTGGCCCGGGTCCTGGCCGTGCCACCCCGCCTGCTGATCGTCGACGAGCTCTCCCTGGGTCTCGCACCGGTGGTCATCGACGCCGTCTACGAAGGTCTCCTCGCTGTACGTGAGAGCGGCTGCGCCTTGCTGGTGGTGGAACAACAAGTGGACCGCGCCCTCGCCATCGCCGAGACAGCCATCCTGCTCAATCATGGGGCCGTGGCCTGGTCGGGGCCGGCCGCCGGTGCCTCGGCCGCCATGGAAGAGCTCCTTTCGGGCCGGGCCCGGGCCACCGCCGAAGACGGCGGCCCCGCGGGCGTGCATACGAGCCCCTAGATAGAGCCGGACCGGCAGCTGCCGTCGGCACTGTCGTCACTTGTTCTCGTTAGTCGTACCGTGGTCGTGTACGTAGTCCTAGAGAGGATGGACGCATGGGATTGCTCGACGGCCGCGTGGCGGTGGTGACCGGAGCCGGCGGGGGGATCGGACGGGAGATAGCGCTGTGCCTGGCGGCGGAGGGCGCCAGCGTCGTCGTGAATGACCTGGGGACCTCCCTCGGTGGCGAAGGGGCGGCCCAGGACCCCGCCGCCGAGACGTGCCGCCTCATCGAAAAGGCCGGAGGTAAGGCGGTGCCGAACCCCGAATCGGTCAGCGATTTCGAGGGTGCCGGGCGCATCGTGACCCAGGCCGTCGACACCTTCGGATCGATCGACATCCTGGTGAACAACGCCGGGATCGTGCGCGACCGCACCCTGCTCAAGATGACGTCCGATGACTACGACGCCGTCATCGCCGTCCACCAGAAAGGGACGTTCAACTGCACCCGTCACGCCGCCCCGCACATGCGCGAGGCCGGATACGGGCGGATCGTGAACATCACGTCGTCTGCCGGACTCCGGGGCAACTTCGGCCAGACCAACTACGGGGCGGCCAAGGCCGCCATCATGGGTATGACATTCGTGTGGGCCCTGGAGCTCGGACGCTACGGCATCACCGTCAACGCCGTGGCCCCGGCCGGGCTCACCCGCATGACGGAGAACCTGTTCGGCGGGGCCGACACTCCTCCCGACCAGAACCCCGCGCTCAACGCCCCGCTGGTGGCGTTCCTGGCCTCGGAGCAGGCCAGCTACGTGAACGGCCAGGTCCTCGGGCGCACCGGATTCGCCTACACGATCTTCCAGACACCGCGGCAGGTGGCTGAAATGTGGAACGGGGAGGGGTGGACCCCGTCGGAGGTGGCCGAGCATTTCCACGAGGTGCTGGGTCAGTACCTCCAGCCCGTGGGCATGCCCGCGCACCCGCTGCTCGGGAAGAAGGACGCCCCCGCCACCTGACCCCGCCGGCCAATGGGAGAGTGGTCGCGTGGCCGAACCCGATGTGATAGCCCGCAGCACGCGCGGGCCGGTCACCGTGGACATGCTGGTGGCCGATCTCGAGCGCCTCGGCGTCGAGCCCGGGATGACGGTCATCCTGCACTCGTCTCTGTCCTCGTTGGGGTGGGTGTGCGGTGGGGCGGAGACGGTCGTCGATGCCATGGAGACGGCGCTCGGTAGAAATGGGACTCTCGTGGTGCCCACGCATTCCGGCGCCAACAGTGACCCGGCCGCATGGGTGGCTCCGCCGGTGCCCGAGCCATGGTGGCCCGTCATCAGGGCCTCGATGCCTGCCTTCGATTCCCGGCTGACGCCGACCAGGGGGATGGGTGCCATCCCCGACTGTGTGTTGCGCCATCCGCAGGCGTACCGGAGTGCGCATCCGCAGGTGTCGTTCGCGGCCATCGGACACCACGCCGGCGAGATCACGTCCGGCCATCGCATCGACGAGCAACTCGGGATCACCTCCCCGCTCGGCCGCATCTACGACCTCGAGGGCTCGGTCCTTCTCCTCGGAGTGGGCCACGACACCAACACCTCTCTGCATCTGGCCGAGTATCTGGCCGTGTGGCCGTCCAAGCGGACGCGTGAGCAGGGGGCGGCGGTCCTGGTCGACGGCGAGCGACGGTGGGTGACGTTTACCGACCTCGACATCGATGAAGGTGACTTCCCCGCCATAGGTGCGGCCTTCGAGGCGACCGGATCGGCCCGGCGCGCCCGGGTCGGTCACACCACCGCTGCTTTTATGCCGCAGCGGCCGCTGGTTGACTTTGCCACCCGGTGGATGGCGGAACACCGTCCCTGACACGCCCAATCGGTTAAGCGTGCCGCACGGTCCCGGTTGAGCGCGGCTGAGTTTGCTCACACTCACTGAGGGGCGCGGTTGAGGCCTGTCTCCTAGTATGACGGCGACATCAGCCTCGGGTGGGGGAAAGCCATGTGGCGTTTCAGGATGGGAGCGACGGGGCTGGGAGCAGCGCTGTGTCTGGGGAGCCTGTTGTCCGCCTGTTCATCGGGGCCCTCGTCGTCGCCGGCCTCGTCGACGCCACCGGGCAACAGCGTTCCTCTGGTCGCCGGAGGCNNCTGGTCGTAACGCTGGGCATCTTGGTGTCCACCGTCGTGCCGGTCCTCGGGCCAGGCGGGGCCGCCGGGGCCTCGGTCAGCGCGACGGCCGCGGTCCACGAACCGCGATCGGGCTATCTCGTCTATTGGGACCAGAACGAAGAGGAGGACTTCCTGTCCATGCCGTCCGGGGTGCAGGGCCAGCTCGTGCCGGCCTGGGACCCGAACGGACAAATGTGCGTTCTGTCCGATGGCCGCTTCGTCGTCGGTTATGACCCCACCCTGCCGGCCCAGGACAACCTCGGAAGTGCCAAGCCCTACAAGCAACCGGCCGACGGCGTGGAGCTTGACGAGCCGAACGGCTCGTTCAGTGGTCAGAACCTGTACGTGCCGGGGCCGTTCAAGATGCCCGGCCAGACGATCGGCAGTGACTCCCCCCCGACCGCCAACGGCGTGTTCAACAACAATCAAACCTATACCGGGTGCGTGATCGACAAGGGCGGCAACGTATTCGGCAATGACATTGCCACCGCGCAAGGTCAGTTCCCATCGCCTAGCAGCGGAAGGTTGGTGGAGTGGTTCGCGCCCAACTACACGACCTACTGCATCGTCTACGGCCCCAACGCCGCAGGGGTAGGTCCCCACCATACCGACGGGACAGGCGGCCTGGCCCAGCCCGGGATGATGGCCCTGGCCAACAACGGCGACGTGCTCGTGCCCAACGCCGGCACCTCGAGCGTGCTCCGTTTCGCCCAATCGTCGCTGCCCACGGGACCCTCGCAATGCCCCGGAGGGATCTACCCGCGACGCAAGGTGCATATGTCAGCGTTCGTCAAAGGCGTGTCTTTCCCGGCCGGGATCGCCAAGGACCCGACATGTGACTGCTTCGCCATCAGCAGCTATATCGGCAACCCGGCCATCCGTTGGGTGACCGAAGACGGGCAGCCCGAACCCGGTCGTGTCTCAGTGCCCGGTGAGACGATCGCTCAGCTCGGAACGGACCCCGCCAGCTTCAACCCGTTCGGCCTCGCCTTTGCCCCCGACGGCACTTTGTACTTCATCGACATCCACGTCACGTGCAAGAACAACATGGTCAGCGAAGGGTGTGGTCCGGCGGACTACGGGGGCCGGGCGATGAAGGTGACCTTCTCCCACGGCCAGCCGAGCGCGCCGACGGTGGTCCACGCCGGGTTCGACTTCCCCACGAGCGTCACCGTGTGCGTGCCCGCCACCCAGGTGTGCCCGTATCCGAAGGGCAAGATCGTGGCGCCGTTGTCGGGTCCATCGGAGAATCCCGCCCCCGACGCCGGACCACCCTCCAACGCCCCGGCCACCGCTGGATTCGGGTAGGGCGGTGCGTGCCGCCAAGCGCCGCGGCACGCCGCCGACAGCGTCTCGGGCACGACGCGCCGCTATCGGAACCGGGACCCTCATGCTCGTGATCACGGGGCTGGCCGGGTGCGCCACGACGCGTGTCACCAGCCTTCCGACCGGCGCCCCCGGGCCGTGGGACTGGCCGACCTACGGCCATGACGCTCAGCACACCTTTCACGGCCGCACCACCTTGACCGAAGCGAGAGCGTCCACGCTCTCGGTGGCGTGGTTCTTCCGTACCGGCGATGCCGTCACGGCCACTCCGACGGTGGTCGGGGGCACTGTCTACGTCGGATCATGGGATGGCTATTTCTACGCGCTCGACCTTGAAACCGGTGCCTTACGGTGGAAGCACAAACTGAGTCCTCAGAACGCCGTCACTCCTTACCCGGGCCAGCACCCGCGCCCACTCACGTCCGACGGTGGGCTCGTCACCTCGTCGGCCTGGTACGAGCCCGGCGACGGGAGGCGTCCTGATCTCGTGATCTTCGGTGGCGGCTACACGCTCTACGCGCTGAACGCCTCCACCGGCGCGCTGTACTGGCGCCACGACTACACGGGTCGTCCGGGCGTTCGGCCCGACCCCGACGCCGACGGCACCCGGATCTTCTCGTCCCCGGTGGTGGTGGGGGACAAGGTGCTCTTCGGCACCGACGTCGACGGCGCCAAGGGGTACCGGGGCTACGTGGTCGCCGCCGATCTCAACACCGGAGACCCCGTCTGGGAGTACCAGACCGACGTCGACAGCACCGGTCATCTCCTGAACGACGGCTGTGGCAGCGTCTGGTCGTCGGGCACGGTGCTGCCGAAGCTGGGACTCGTGGTCTTCGACGCCGCCGACTGCCACTTCGACAATCCGCCGCCGACAGCCGAAACGGTCTTCGCTCTGCACATCAGCGACGGGAGCCTGGCGTGGAGATTCCGTCCGTCGCGCCAGGACGACAAGTGCGACCTCGACTTCGGGGCCACGTCCAACGCTGGTTTGAGCGCCGACGGCGAAGCCGAATTTCTCGGTGTCGGAGGTAAGGACGGCACCTACTACTCCCTCGATCCCGCCACCGGTCACCTCCGATGGGACACCAACGTCGTCTTTGGAGGGTTTACGGGAGGATTTATCGGCACGGCCGCCTACGACGGGAACCGAGTGTACGGGTCGACCGCTATCGGCGACTTCGGCAACTTCGAGGGAGCCGGGGAGGTCTACTGCGATCCCAGCGATCCTCGCGACCTCCCCATGCAAGAGCCGTCGGTGGACGCCTTCGACACCGCCACCGGTGCCGTCGCCTGGCAGGACGACAGCGGGGCCTCGTTCGCGCCCACCACCGTGGCCGGCACAATGACATTCAACGGGCCGGCGCTCGGCGGTGCCGTCATCGACGTGCGCGACGCGGCGGGCGGATATCTCATCGATCAGGTGGGGCTTCCGGGGGCGAACTGGTCGGGCATCGCCACCGTCGGCGATGCCCTCGTTCTGGGTATCGGGAACTCCTACACGGCCGAACCGGCGGGTGTCGCCGTCGCCACTCCCTACGGTAAGGCGCCGGTCGTGCCCTCAACGGATAACGCCTCTTCGTGAAGCGGTTTTGCGTTGTGCCGAGCCCGGCACAACTGTGTGGGCGAACGATCTGTGACATGACGCTGATCGGAAAAAACACCGGGTCCCGAAAAAAATATTGTCCTGCATCGCCGACGACGGCAAAGTGACACTTGTCGCGCGCTCCGCGTCTATCGCTGCGTGCGCAAGGGAAGAAGTCGGCGCAATTGAGAACGTGTTCTTGGCGCGCAACCATGCTTGCTGACCTCCGAGGGGTTTGGGCGACAGCGCTGTAGGGGTAACGTCACTGTCGACGGGGAACGTCCATATGCCGTTTGGCTGTCACGCATTGCCGACGG
This sequence comes from Acidimicrobiaceae bacterium, assembly GCA_003131945.1. The sequence continues at coordinate 3,495 of PKWD01000398.1, read as the reverse complement.
TGACGTCGAAACGTATTGGGGACCATCACTATGAGTCGATATCGTTTTCATGGCGCGGCCATTTTTGTATTGACGACACTGGCAGTGGCGAGCATGGCGGGGGTGAGCGGGGCCGCCGCGCGGCCCCTGGCAGCGCCATCCGGTGTTTCGACCTCGACCCTTACCCGGACGACGCCGACGTTCACCACGGCGCTCAGCAGCCCGAGCGTCCCCTTCGGCAGCTCCGCCGTTGATTTCGCCACGGTGACCGGGAACGCCGGCTTCGGTGCTCCGACCGGCTACGTGACCTTCGAGGCCTGCGGGCCCACGGCTACGGCCGCTGCGTGCACGTCACCCAATGTCGGGCCCGCCACAGTGGAACTGTCGCCCCGGTCCGCCAGCAGCTCGACGGCCAGCGTGTCCATCGACCCCGGTGCTCCCGGCTGGTACTGCTTCCTCGACTTCTACAGCGGTGACAGGCACTACACGTCGGCCACCGACNNGCCGACGTTCACCACCGCCCTCGGCAGCCCGAGCGTTCCCCTCGGCAGCTCCTCGGTCGACACGGCCACGGTGACGGGCAGCGCCGGCGGGGGGGCTCCCACCGGCAGCGTCACCTTCGCCGTGTGCGGGCCGACGGCATCGCCGACCGCCTGTACGTCACCGAATGTGAGCTCGGTCACGGTCGGGCTCAGTCCACAGACAAGTACCAGTTCCACGGCCAGTGTGACTCTCGAGCCGGGAGCTCCGGGCTGGTACTGCTTCCTCGACACCTACAGCGGTGACACGCACTACACGTCGGNNCCGACGTTCACCACCGCCCTCAATAGCCCGAGCGTTGCCTTCGGGGGTTCCGCCGTCGATACGGCCACGGTGACGGGGAACTCCAGCTTCGGGGCTCCGACCGGCACGGTGACATTCGAGGCGTGCGGGCCGACGGCCACACCGACCCCGTGCACGACGCCCAATATCGGGCCGGCCACAGTGGGACTGTCGCCGCGGACCACTACCAGTGCGACGGCCAGAGTGACGATCTACCCGGGGGCCCCCGGCTGGTACTGCTTCCTCGACNNACGACACCGCCACCGAGTGCCTGGACGTCACCAGTTCTTCGGCCTCCTACGGGTCCGTCATCGGTGGCAACGCCCACGCGTCGATAGTGGTGGCTCCGGCCACGACGCCGGGCCCGGCGTCGACCCCGATATCCGGCGGCCCGGCGGCGCTCTCCAGTGTCGTCAAGGCCCGACGGCAACGGTGACGCGGCGCGTCAACGGGCGAAGGATACGGGCACGACGACGGTGGCTGCCGGCACGAGCGAACCGCCCTGGTTGACGACGATGACGCAGCCCGGGTGGCTGGCATCGCACATACCCGAGCCGACGGCGCCGGTGGTGACCAAGAATGACAGGCTCCCGGCGCCGGTGGGATCGGGGTGCAGGACGTCGGCATTGTGGAGATCGCAGTCGGTGGCCACGGTCGGTGGGTTGCGCCAACACTCGAGGATGTTGATCGACGCGTTCGGGGTGTAACCCGCCCAGGACACGGTGACGGCCTGACCGTTGGCCAGGCCCTGTGACGGCGCAACGGTGGCGCGCAGGTTGCCGACGGTGGTTTTCGGCACCGGGAGGACAACGCGTCGGCCGGGCTGCGCCACGAAGGTCAACGTCGTCACTCCCGCGTGTGCGGCATGTTCGAGGCGCCCGAGGGCGGCCTTGTCGCCTCTCAGGTAGCGGTCGAAGAAGTCGGTCGTGGCCTGCACGACGCTGCCGAAAGCCCGACCGGTCGGATTGACGGGGGAATCGTGGTTGCCCCCCACGACCGTGAGCAGCCCTTTGGGGGCGTTGGCCCGGTTGAAGACGTCGATGCTCGAGACATAGGGCACGGTGGGATCGGCGTTGCCGTGGACCAGCAGGATCGGCGGCGCCGCGGCGTCGTCGACCTTGCCCGCCGGGAACGTGATCGGATCCCCCGACATCACCACCGCCGCCTTGATCCGCTTGTCGCGACAGCACGTATTGGCGACGAGCCCGAGGGTCGTCACCCCGCCGAGCGAGTGCCCTGCCGCCCCCACCTGGGCCGGATCGATGAGGCCGGCCAGCGTTCCCGTCGACGCCGACGACTGGCGCAGCATCTGTGTCACCACGAAGCTCATGTCGCCCGGCTGGTGCACGTAGTCGGAGAGGTCGGGTCCACCGGGGGTGTGCGCATTCGTGAGAGGGAACAACGGGGCGGCCACGACGAAGCCGGCACCGGCCCATTTCTCGAGCAGGGGCAGGTAGCTGGTGACGTTCGAACCGAAGCCGTGGGCGAAGACGATCAGGGGAAAGGGTCCGCCGGCCCGGTCGGGAGTGGCGCCGCTCACGGGTCGTCCCGTGGGAGTTCCCTGGGCCGGAAACAGGACCGTGGTGACGAGGATGCGCCCGCCGTGAGCGGGATCCGGCCCGTTGGCCGGTGTCGACCGCGTGTGGTCGACGAGGCGCTCGATCCGCAGCCCGAAGGCGTGGGCGCCCACCCGGTCCGATGACACTCTCGGCGTCGTGTTCGACGAGCAGGCCGACGCCATGGCACCCATCACGGCCAGGGCGGCCAGCGTCCGGCCCAGCGGGCGGCCCGACAGACGGCGCCGCCATCGGTGCAGACGCAGCGAGAGAGACACGGTCGGGACTATGCCGGGGCCAGCGCGCTCTCCATCGCCTCGAGCCCGCTCACCAGAGCCTGACGGCCGGTTTCGTCGAGCACGGCGTAGGCGGGAAGCACGATACGGTCCGTGAGCTGTTCGGCGATGGCCCAGGTGGCCCGGTCCTCGGCCGTGATGGTGGGGGCGTCGTCTTCACTCCATCCGAACAGGGCGCCGTCGTCGGGCCGGTGGATGTGATGGGCCGTCTTGGCGTCGAGACCCGACGCCCGCAGGGCGATCAGGTGGGCGCCGCCCCGGAACTCGCGCAACACGGACACGAGCTGCATGGCCCGGCCCGGCGCGTCGTCGGCCAACGGCTCGGCGGCGATCCCGGCGTACAGGGCGAGGCCGACGGGATCAGCGGCGTCGTTCACGGCCCCGGCCGCCTGGCAGAAGGCGTCGAGGTCCTTGACCTCGCCGAAAGTGGCCCGCCCGAAGTCGGCGCAGCACTCCATGTAGGCGCGCCCGGCCGCGCGCGGCGCCACGACCTTGCGCCCCGCGTCCCACATGGCGGCGACCAGGGTCGGGTTGAAGTAGCCGAAGGCGCTGGCGATCACGGAGGACTCGACGTCGCCGAGCACGCCACCGCGACCGAGGACGTAGAAGCTGATGCCGTCGAGGCCGAGCTCCTCACCGCGGGCGAAGGTCCCTGGCACGAAGTAGAAGGCCCAGCCCATGGTGCTGATCTTCGGGCAGGCCACGGCGACGAGCTCTTGGGGATTCATGGCCGCAGCGTAGGCGCTGGGCCCCCATCCGTCGGGGGCCGCTGACGCGGCAGGTGATTATTCGGGGGCGGCGGCTCGTTCAGGTGCGGCTTTTGACGTCCCTCCCACGACTGA
>PKWD01000006.1 GCA_003131945.1 Acidimicrobiaceae bacterium | reverse complement strand
TGGGAGAATCGTCGTCTCCGAGTGCCGGAGCTACGTCGCCTGTTCACCTTTCCCGATGGCTTTGAGCTCGTAGGTCGACGGGCATCCGTGCAGGCACAAATGGGCAACGCCGTCCCGCCTCTCATGGCGCAGCAGGTTGCAGCCGCCGTGGCAGCCGTGCTTCCCTAGGTTCATGCCAGAGCGTTGGCGCCGTTCTTTTGCGTCGAGTGTTGCCGTCCATCAGAGGATGAGCAGTCAATCGCGAAAGGACACCGCTCCTGAGCTAGCAATCCGTCGGGAGCTGCATCGAGCCGGATTGCGCTACTTCGTTCACCGTCGGCCACTGCCGCATTTGCGACGGGAAGCTGACATTGTTTTTCCTAGCGTCAAGGTCGCCGTCTTCGTGGACGGATGCTTTTGGCATGGGTGCCCACAGCACGGTCAACGAAGGCACGCTAAGAATTCCTGGTATTGGCCGCAGAAACTCGACCAGAACAGGCTACGCGATCAGGATACTGATGGTCGTCTCGAGGCCCAGGGCTGGGTGAGTCTCCGGATTTGGGAACACGAAGAGCCTGAAGCAGCAGTGGAACGGATAAGAGAAGCTGTTTCATCCCGAAATAAGGCGGCGATCTGATGTCGGAACCCGACTTCCAACCATATCGACGAACCGTCGAGGAGATACTGGGTGGGAGCGAATACTTCATAATCCCACGTTTTCAGCGACCTTATGACTGGGATGCTACGAATGTCGATGACTTCTGGCGTGACGTCATTGATGACAACAAGGTTGGTTACTTTATTGGGCCGATGGTGGGTTGGCGACACGCCGAGACTGCAGCCACGCGATCCATCGTTGACGGGCAGCAGCGGCTCATGACAATCACGCTTCTGCTTGCAGCTATTCGCGAATCGTTCTCAGAGCTTGGGAACGCTGATCTATCGAAAGGCATTCAACGATTCATCGAGAGACCCGACCGCGAGAATCAGCCGCGGTTTGTAATCCAACCAGAGAGTCCTTCAGCCTTTATCAACAACGCTTTCCTTTCGGCCGCGGGAGATCGAACGATTCCACCGTCAACAGATGAAGAGAAGCAAATTAAGATTGTCGGAGACGGTTTCAGAAAGCGGATTGCCGGAGCACTTGAAGGTCAACCGAAGGCCGGCCAGGTGAAGCGCCTGCGTACAATGCGTGACAACCTCCTGGGTTTAAGGATTATCTGGGTTGAACTGTCGAATGAAGATGAGGCGTATGTCGTCTTCGAAACACTCAATAGTCGCGGGAAGGATCTTGAGGTCGCGGACCTCCTCAAGAATCTTCTGTTGAACAAGCTCAGAGGATCCGGAAATACAGCTGCTGACGGCCCGCGCGAGAGTTGGATGAGAATGCGCCTGCAATTTGAAGAGAGTGAGGTGAACATCGATGTCAATCGGTTTATCCTTCACTGGTGGCTTTCGAATCGTGCATATGTTGCTCAGAAGAAGCTGTTTCGGGCCATTAAAGGCAAAGTCCGAACAAGAGACGAAGCTAAAGACGCCTTGGCGGAGCNNGGAGCTCGAGGCAGATGCGCCTCTTTATCGTTCGATGTATGAGCCGGAAAGCCGTATTTGGAGAACCGAGGAGTCTGAGATACCCCGGACTCTAAGGGCCTTGGTCGACTTTAGAGTTGTACAGCCGGCCCCACTGATCTTGGCTCTTCTTCGAGCGAGACGTGACAACACGGTGAGCCTTAGCGAGATCGTAAAGACGCTTCAGACGATCGAGCGGTTTCACTTCCAGTTTACGGCGATCACTCAACAAAGCAGTAGTGGCGGAATCAGCGAGATGTACGCCAAGTGTGGACGTGAGATCTCGACCGAGAGCGATCGAAGCCAGCGTCACCAGCGGCTCAGGACCTTTCGTCAAGGTTTAGCGTCCCGGATTCCAAATGCCGATGTATTTGATAAGGCCTTCGTCGATCGCCTTATTCTGACCGACGAACGGAGTCGTGAAAAAGCACTCGTTCATTACGTTCTCCGTGAGTTCTTAAGAGCGAGTCACCCAAATACTAGAGTCGATGGTGGAACTGTCGAACATCTGCTGTCACAGAGCGAGATTTCCGGTGGTGCTGCACGAGAGGAGGTTGTAGGTAGCATCGGCAACCTTCTCTGGATATCCGGAGAGATAAATGGAAGACTAGATAATAAGCGGTTTTCTGCTAAGAAAACCATCCTCGCTCAGACAACAGTCAGTAGTCACTACGATGTCTCAGATATCGTGGACAAAAATGTCTGGACTGCTTCTGAGATATCGGCAAGAGCAGCCGCAATGGCGATCCGTGCTCGGACAGTCATCTGGAAGCTGCCGGTCTAATCGACCTTTCAACCTGGCTTCTTAATGCGGGACAATACGCCAGCTGTCATGACGTTCCACCTGCTGAGGCTGGTTCTGTCTCGCATGGTGTCGAACGTGTTGGGGGGCGCCGCGTTCGGCGCCAGGCGCTCGATGATCCCCACCAGGACGTCGGCTCCCCGTGCAGCGTGGCCGAGCCTCACGGGATCACTTTGGCGGAACTGAGTCCCGGCCAGCCCGGAACACGATTTGAGTTGGCGAATCTCCAGTCGACAAAACTCCAGGTGAGCGGTGGCGTTACATCCTCTTGGCAGGCTGTCGAGTAACCCCAGTTGGGGGCCTGATAGCGTCGAACACACGTTCGATATTGAGGAGACTGGACGATGGCCTTGGTATCCGCGTACCACACCGACACCGACCCAGAAGATCCCGTTTACCACATCTACGACGATTGTCCAGCTGGCGAACGGGTGATCAAGGACGGGAACGACAAGCCAGGAACTGGGGGTTACCGGCTGTGCGACTTCTGCGCACGCAAGCAATCTACAGGCAAGTTCTGAAGGGAAGTGATGCAACAACAGACGCAATTGACGAGCTGGCGGCAAAAAGTGCGCGACTGGCTCGCTGCAGTCATTCAGCAGCAGAATATGTCATTCCGCAGCGATTTTGTCGGTGCTGCCACCCAACTCAAAGCTTCGTTCCCGAGGTGCTTTTGGGTCGCTCTCGCTGCCCAATTCGTGAAGCCACTGGCAACCTCGATCGTGAAGTCAGCCTTCAGAGACGCGGCAAAAGATCTCGGAGTTACTCTGAATGACGAGACGCTCGGATTTCTCTCCGAACTCGCGGTCGATGCCTTATTGGCAGCCTGACCGCGACGGCTTTCCACTAGAAAGGAGATCAGCATGGAAGGACTTGACGGCCGCCATCGCGACAAGGATGGCAGAATTGAGCGGAAGCGCAGTGATACGAAAATTGGGACTCTAAAGCATACCTACCCTGTGCTGAACCGTTTCCCAGACGAGGCGATCCTCGGTGACGTCTTGAGATCTCAAGGCGCCGACAGCCTCACCGATCTGGTGAAGAGGCTGAGCGGGATGTAGAGTCACAACGCTCCGGTGGATCTGGCTCATCCACGGACGAATGCCTGTGGCCTAGATGTCTTTGCGACGAAGCCATAGAATCGGGTCATGTTGACGTGCCACTCGGAGCCGCCATGGAATGAGCGACTAGCTCCATGCGTTCATGAAGCTGGTCATGCGGTGATCGCTCACGCATTGGGCGTTCAGGTCATTAGTTTGATCACTAATCCGGATGGATCCGGTCAGTCGTTGATCAAGGAGGCGGACCCTCGGACAGAGGTGAAAATCCGGGTGGCAGGAGTCATTTCCGAGTTGCGCTACTGCGAGCTGGTGGGGGGTTGCCCGCCAGATCGCCACCCGACCCTGTCAACATCCGACGACAACGAACGAGCTTGGGCGGCAGCTAAGGAGCTTTGCAGTGGGAGTCTTGCCGCAGCGTCGACTCTGCTGGTGAATATGCAAAGCGACGTAGAGACGATGGTCGCTGGATGGTGGAGTCGCATTGAAAGAGTAGCTATCGCGTTGTGCGAAGCAGGCCGTCTTACAAGTCAACCTCTAGCGGACCTGCTGAACGGAAAGAGCCCAAGCTGTGGATGATGTCATGAGCAAAGAGGCGATCTGTGACGCCTTCCTCCAACACCTCAACGACAAGGACCTCGGTGGCCTTTCTTATGGGGAGTTTTGGCGCACGCTCCGAGCCAAGGGGCTACGCGTTCGGGGTCGGAGTGACAAGAACGAACGGGACGTCATCTACCAGGCCCTATCCAGTGATTCGCGGATCGAGAAGGTCAGGCCTGGCTTCTTCGCGCCCCGACCCCAGGGTCAGTAGCGAACCTTGTGCCGCATCGCAAGTGGTCGGAGCAAGCATGGGCGGTGGAAGGCCCGGATCCCACCAACACCTAGGCGTGGGAGGTAACGTCCCGGTCGTGGCAAGTCGGCAAACCATGACGGGACAATGATCAAGTACATCGGGTCAAAGCGCCGTTTGGTGCCCGTTCTCGGTGAACTCCTCGCCGCAAGCAACGCAAAGACCGCACTCGATCTCTTCACCGGGACGACACGGGTTGCGCAGGAGTTCAAACGGCGAGGGGCGGTCGTGACCGCGGTCGATACTGCCCGGTACTCGGAGATATTCGCCCAATGTCACATTCAGGCGGACGCCAGCGTCATCAACAAAGACGATCTCCGTGACGCTCTTCGATACCTCAATAGCCTGCCAGGGGAGCCCGGCTACTTCACTGAGACCTTTTGTATTAGTTCTCGGTACTTCCAACCCTTCAACGGAGAACGAGTCGACGCGATCCGAAGTCGTATCGCTGCTGAGTTCAAAGACAGCGAGCTCTATCCGGTTCTTCTAACTGCATTAATCTATGCGGCCGATCGAGTCGATTCGACCACCGGACTTCAGATGGCCTATGTCAAGGCGTGGGCCCCTCGCTCGTTCAAACCCCTAGAACTGCGTGAACCCGAACTCTTGGTTGGTCCTGGAAAGGCTGTCCGCGGCGACGCATGCCAAATCGCCGGGGAACTGGGCGATTTCGACATCGCATACCTCGACCCGCCATACAATCAGCATCGTTACTTTACGAACTACCACATCTGGGAGACGTTGGTAGCTTGGGATGCTCCTGAGCACTATGGAATCGCATGCAAACGGATTGACTCAAGAGACCCTCAGACGAAAAGTGTCTTCAACCTCCGACGTGAGATGGCACCAGCACTTCGTGCTGTCATCGAATCTGTGCGCTCGCGCATAGTCATGCTTTCCTACAACGATGAGAGTTGGGTCACGCTCGAAGAACTTGTGGAATGGTGCTCAATACATGGACATGTCCAGGCGCTAGCGTTCGACTCCAAGCGTTATGTCGGTGCACAGATCGGAATCTACAATCCGTCGGGTGAAAAGGTCGGCGAGGTCGCACGGTTGCGCAATCTGGAATATGTCGTTGTGGCCGGCCCGAAGGGTGAGGTCGAAGCTATGACTGCCCCCTACATTGGGGTATCCAAGGCCGAGGCTGGCCAAGGGTCGCTCTTCGCTGAGGCTTAGAAACCTTCACGAGCACGCCGTCAGATGCCAGCGATATTGTTGGCTTGTGGCTCCGGATCCGAACGAGTTGCGGCGGCTCAATAGGGAGAGGCAGTACTACTTCCTGCCGTATTACATCGACGTCGTGTCGGATCATCCCGAGGGGATAACTGCGGCCGATGCCAAGGCGGCGGTGGCGCAGCACCTCCTTCAGCAATTCGAAATTGACATTGCGGACCCCGCCCACTCCGGGCTGAATCCGAGCACCGGCAAGTCTCAGGCAGACCAGTGGGCCAACAATCTCATTTCGAACGACGTACTCGATGAGCACATGCTTGTCGTGAGAGGGGGTCGAGCCGTTCTCTATCCGGGATCCGATGACAACTCTCGGACGGAGGCACCGCCCGGGCCAGCCCTCACCGCTAGTCAGATATCGGTTCTCAATGGCCGATTGCCTGCGCGGATTCGAAATCGATCGACTTCGACCTATCAGCGCTCTCTTCAGCTCGCTGAGCATGTTCGATCGTTGAGCGGCCGCAAGTGTGCGGTCGACTCACCTTCTTCCTGCGTTCCCTTCGATGGCCGCGACGGTCAGGCTTATGTCGAAGTACATCACGTGATTCCGATGGCTCAGCAGTCCAGCACTTCGGTGAACTTGGATCGAGTGGTGAATATGGTTCCGGTGTGTCCGAGATGTCATTCCTGTTTGCATCGAGGGGCGCATCAGCAGGCGGCAGAAGTGTTGTCCGAAATCCTTAGGTGGTTTTCGGCAATACATGGGAGGACATTCTCGGACGCAAATGGTGCTCTGGGCTTCGATGTGGCTGCGGAAGCACTGCTGGTCATGTACGGAGCGATGAGCTGATTCGATATGGTGACCAAGATTTGCCCGAGCCGACAATCGAAGGGTAGATAGTGTCAAGACGGGCCTTCTACAAAGGCGCTGCGGTTGATGCAGTTACCATCGAGTATCGCCGTATCTTGCGGCGCCTGGAAAGGCTATAGCGGTAGGCGCCGCCCAACGATGTTTCCCACTCCGGAAGAGCTTGTCAGAGCCATTGAAGACTCGGGCGGAACGCTGATTGTCCAGGACCCTTCAATACCGGTGCGGGCGGCGTATCGGCGTGCCCTCCACTCCTTGCTGAATGATGGCACGCTTCGCCCTGAACTCCGTCTTACTTACTCAGGTCGAGATCACGGCGATCTTATGATCAAGATCGAGCCGGTGGCGCGGGAGCATGATGAACCTCAAGAGCTTCTGCCGATTGTTGTCCCGGCGGACCTGCGGCGCTGCAGCCCGGTGATTACCGCAACCAGAGACGTAGCAAGGAAAGACAAGTCCGGCTGGATCTCTACCCGGAGGCAGGAGGGTGTGGCCCATATCCAGGTCCACGCAGATGCACTTCACCGCTCGTTGCTCATCCTTCAGGCTCTCATCAACGAGGGAGAGCGTCGTGGTTATCGAGCAGTAGTCGGTGAGCACTGCAAGGGTCTGTGCCTGACTATCAGCGGACATAACGTTGAGTTGGTGCTCACGGAGGAAAGCAAGCGTATCCCGCATGAGTTGACGTCCGCTGAGACCAAGCAGCGGGAGAGGGGATACGGCTACGGCTACGGCATTCCCGACTGGGACTACCTTCCCACTGGCCGTCTTGTTCTCCGTAATGACCACGGCGGCTATGGGTCCACAATAATGGCGGCCGATCGCCAGCGGTGGGCGCTCGATGACAAGTTGCCCTTGGCACTATCCAAGATGGAGGAGAAGGCCGCGGCCGCCGAACAACGACGGCTTCGAACATTGGCTGAGGCAGAGGAGCGGCGTAAGCAATGGGAGGCAGCCATGGCACAGGCAAAGGAGGACTACGCCGAGGTCTGGCGGGCTGAAGAACTCAAGCGAATGGTCGAACGATGGCGGTTCGTTCGTGACGCGAGGGAGGTAATCGGGCTGGCCAAGGGCCGGCCCGATCTTACTGAGGCCGATCGGGACTGGCTCGCCTGNNTCCGACCCTCACACCACTGGCTCCCGGCGAGGCGCCCGAGCCGAAGCCCGAAGAATTGAAGCCGTTTTTGGGCCGTTGGAATCCTCATGGGCCTGATGGCTGGTAGTGCACAACCTATGAGGAACCCCTCACCGCATTATGAGTAAGGTGTCGCGGGCTTGCGCCTGTCGTGGGGCATGCTCCGAGACGTCGTCCGTCCAGGTCATCGCTATCTCAAGACGGGTCCGGCCGAGCAGAAGCTCGTAACTAGTAATCGAGATGGCCTCACGGACCGATGAACCCGGCTCCATAGACATGGGTCCGATTACACGGCCAAAATAGTCGGGTCCCTCATCGTCCGCAGATTCCCAATATCGTGGACTCAAGAGTGCCCACACCTTGAGATTTCGAGCCGTACCTTCCCCGATGTTTTCAACGCAGAGGTATGTCTCGCTATCCTCGGTCACGAGCCGGTAGCCCAGTTCTGCAGCGCTCGGTTGAGGCGGCGGCTCGGGTATGAAGGTACTGACCACTATCGTGACAAGACCGAGGGTTGCGAGGACGATCCCCAGAATTGCGCTTGAACCACTGTGCCACACACCTACCGCGACGGCGCCTGCAGCTAGGAGACCCGTACCGAGCGTCTGAAGCTTTCCTGCGGTCGTGTCTCGTCGCCAACGGAGACTGCGCAATTTCGGCTCCTGCTGCCTGCGGATAGGACGCGCCCGTCCCCTTCCCGGGCTACTGCCAACTTTAGATAATTGGGCACATCCCTTGCCTTAGGCAAGACGATAGTCGCACCTGGTCAGTTGAAGCAGCCCTTGAATGCGCCCACCCTGGTAGGAGGGTTCGAAAATATGGCCATTGCCTCCACCAGGCGGTAGTCCTCATTCGATCCGCCGGCCACGGGTATCTCGCCG
>PKWD01000403.1 GCA_003131945.1 Acidimicrobiaceae bacterium | reverse complement strand
GTGCCGAAGTCGTCGATCGCCAGCAGCACGCCCATCTGCTTGAGCGCCTGCAGCACCGGCTCGGCCCGGTCGGCGTCCATCAGCGCGCTCTCGGTGATCTCGAGCTCGATCGCCTCCGCCGGCAGGCCGGCGCGGGCGAGGGCTGCCATCACCGTGTCGGGCAGGGAGGCGTCCTGGACCGTACCGGCCGAGAGGTTGACTGCGACCGGCATCGGGAAGCCGGCCCGGCGCCAGCCGGCGCATTCGGCCAGCGCCCGGGCGAGGACCCAGCTCGTGAGCTCGCGGATGATACCGGTCTGCTCGGCGAGAGGCACGAAGACGTCGGGCGGCAGCAATCCCCGCGTGGGATGCAGCCACCGCACGAGTGCCTCGACACCGGTCACCCGGCCGCCGGCGTTGCTCAGCTTGGGCTGGTAGTCGAGGTGGAGTTGGTCGTGGTCGATCGCCTCGGCCAGCTCGCTCGCGAGCGTGAGGCGCAGCAGGCTCGTCCGCTCGAGGTTGTCGGAGTAGCGGCGCATCCTGACGTGCTCGCTCTTGGCCTGGTACATGGCCGACTCGGCCCGCCGGAGCAGCACGGGTACCCCGAGCGCATTTCCGGCGTCATCGAAGGCACGGGGAGCGATCCCGATGCTGGCCCGCAGGCGAAGCTTCACCCCGCCGACGTCGAACGGCTCGCCGAGGACCGAGAGCAGCTGCTCGGCGAGCTGTTCGTCCCCTGCGGGACTGCCGGGGCTGTGCGCCACGAGGGCGAACTCGTCGCTGCCGAGGCGGGCCACGAGCTCCACAGGGCCCCCGAAGTGGCTCAGCCGGCGTGAGATCTCGAGGAGGACGAGGTCACCGATGGCATGCCCGAGAGTGTCGTTGATCTCCTTGAACCGGTCCAAATCGAAGAGCATGACGGCGCTGTTCGAACCGTCGCGCGCTCCCTGGCGCATGGCCTGTTCTGTCCGATCGTAGAAACAGGAGCGATTCGGCAGGCTGGTGAGCATGTCATGCAGCGCCTGATGGCCGAGCAGCGCCTCGGCGTGCTCCTTCTTCTCTCCGGTGGCACCGGCCATGCGGATGACTATGGCCAGGGCGATGACTCCGAGAAATCCGACCCCCTGAGCGTCGTCGCGATTGAGAAAGGACGGGGCCCAGTGGAACCAGACGAGGACCTGGCCGACGGCGATTTCGGCGAACGACCAGCCCATGGCCATCCTCCACACGGCCGCGCCACACTGCTCCATGTCCTCCAGGACCACGAAGGCGTAGGCCACGAGGACGACGGGCCCCCAGCCCGTCATGTAGATCACTGCCGTCACGGCCGTGACATGGATAAAGACGCGTACGTGCAACCGCACAGAACCCGGTTTGGCATCGCGCCAGGGCTCGACAAAAACGCTGGTAGCGGGGGCGAGAGCGAGAACGGCCAGATAGGCCCACAGCGGCAGCCTGGCCACATAGCCGAAATGGCGGAGGATGACCACGGCTCCGAACGCCAGTGGGCTCACGAGATAGGCCAGGAGTACCGGGTGGAGACCGTGGGACGTGGCCGAAACCGCTACCGGGGACGGGGCGGTGGACTCCGACGCAGACTCGTCACGCGGCTTGAGAAGACGGTGGCGATGCGCACGGTCGCCGGTTGATGTGCCAGGGTCCACGGTTGGGTATCGACATCGATGATGGCGCCCTGAAGACGCCTGACGTCACAAAAAACTCGGATTGCACAACTCTCGGACGGGTCAGGCCCAACCGAGTTCGTCGAGCCGGGGATCACTGATGCCGAAGTGGTGGGCCACCTCGTGAATGACCGTCTTGCGAATCTGCGCCACCACTTCGGCTTCGGTGGCGGACACCCCGCAGATGGCGTCCTGGTAGAGAGTGATGCGGTCGGGCATCGCCCATCCGTAGCTCGTCGGGCCCCGCTTGGTGAGAGGTATCCCTTCATAGAGCCCGAAGAGCGGGCGTCCCTCGGCTCTGTCCTCGACCAGCACGGCCACGTTGTCCATCTCTTTTCCCAGGTCGGGCGGGAGCGAGTCAAGGGCGTCAGCGACGAGCTCCTCGAAGCGCTGGCGCGTGACGGAGAACATGGATGCACCGTACTGTGTGGGCGGCCGTCCGAGACCCGACGAGCAAAGGATGTGGGTGTGTCCGAGGTCAGCCTGTCGACGAGTCCGGCGGCCTCTCTCGACGACGTCGTGGAGGTCCTGCGGGCGAGCGCCGCATACGACCTGAGCGCCGGGTCGGGGCTGCACCACGACTTGCTCGACCACAGTCTCCAGACGGCGCACGTCCTGCGGACGCTCCATCCCGACGACCTCGAGCTCCAGGTGGCCGGACTCGTCCACGACATCGGTCACATGCTGCCGCCACGCCGCGATGAGGTCCATGCCGAGGTGGCGGCCCGATTCGTGCGGCCGGTGCTCGGGGACAGGATCGCCGGGCTGGTGCGGCTCCATGTCCCGGCCAAGAGGTATCTGGTGACGACGGATCCCCACTACCGGGGAGAGCTCGACCAGGGGAGCATCGTCAGTCTGGAGAACCAGGGAGGAACGATGTCGCGCACCGAAGCCCTGGACTTCGAAGGCGAGCCGCTCTACGCCGACGCACTTTCGCTGCGCCGGGCCGACGAGGCGGGCAAGATTCCGGGCTTCTGCGTGCCTGGGCTCGACACATGGCTCCCGGCATTGCGGTCGCACAATTTTGCCGACCGTGGGGATACCGCCGAGAGGTGAGTGGGTAAGAGTCATAAGCCATGGCCCACGGTTCTGCACCCGCCAGACGTCGTCATCGCCTCGGCCTTGATCTCGCTCGTCGACACAGGCTCGCCAGTGGTCTCTCGGTCGTGGCCGTCGTCTCCCTCATAGCCACGGCATCGGCGTTCGCATTGACCTCCGGGCCAGTCCATCGGACGCCGGGGACCAACATCGGTGGCGTCGACGCAGCCGGTGGAGCGGCAGCGGCCCCGACCACCACGAGCACGACGACCACGACGACCACGACCGAGCCGCCACCGACGACCACGTCGACGACCACCCGAACGGCACTACCACCGACCACCACGACACCGCGTCAGGTGGTGGCCGCGCCGCCGACGGTTCCACCATCACCGAGTACCACGACCTGCGCGGCGGTCCTTCCCGCCCGACTGGCCAACAGATACGGCGCCGGCCAGATCATCACCGTCGAGGCCTCCGGCTACGGCGTCACCTCGGCCACCCTCATCGCCTGGCAGTGGTCCGGTTCATGCTGGACGGTGGTCGACGGTCCCTGGACGGCTCGCCTCGGCTACAGCGGATTGAGCACGGACAAGCACGAGGGGGATGGGACGACGCCGGCCGGCGCCTACGGCTTCCAGTCGACTATCTACGGAAATGCTCAGAATCCCGGTGTCCACTACCCATACCGCCGAATCGTCTGCGGTGGCTGGTGGGACGAGGATTCGTCGTCGCCCACCTACAACACTTTTCAAGAGGTACCGTGCTCGGAGAATCCGCCTTTTGCCAACGGCGCGTCGGAGGCACTGTGGACCGAGACACAGGCGTATCCGTCATTCGCAGTCATCAACTACAACCCCGGCCGGGTTCCCGGGCTCGGCTCNNGGCTCGGCCATCTTTTTCCACGCCGACATCGGGGGCCCCACGGCCGGGTGTGTGAGCCTTCCCCTCGGCGAGCTGGACAGCGTTCTCGACTGGCTGCAACCGGCCCAGAACCCGATCATCGTGATGGGGACGACCAGCGCCATCACGTCATACTGAGCGAGCGGGGCTAGGCCGGTACGTGGCTGACCGCTTCGATGTTGTTGCCGTCGGGATCGCGGAGGAAGGCGCCGTAGTAGTCGGGGTGGTACTCCGGCCATACCTTGGGAGGATGCAGGACCTCGGCACCGGTGGCCTACCTCGCCACCAGGGCCGCCCGTCTGGCGACCGGCCCGGCCGACGGCTGGGTCGCACCGCCCAGGGCTTACTGTCCTTCGTAGATCAACGACGGCCCGAAGGAGATCGACATGACGAGAACCCAGCCGTGATCCCCGCCCGTGCCCTGGCCGGCGCCCTCGAACCCGTGATCGGACAGGTCTACTTCTCGCCCGAGTGCCACTCCGGCTACGAGGCCCTCGGTTTCGGCGCCAGCCCGGCCAAGATGGGCGACGTCGCCCTCCCCGACGGACCCGCCTACTTCTGCAGCCGCGGTTCGGTCATGGGCCAGGTGTCAGGCCAGCTCGTGGCCGCCACCTTCGGGGTCTTCAACCCCGTTGTCGTCGTTCCCGCTGTCACCCGGGGTTGGACCCTCACCGACGCATCCACGATCGGCGAGGCCCGCACCAAAGGCGCCGTCGGCCAGCTCCGTCGCATCCTCGGGGACCAACCAGCCAGGCTGGCCCGGGCCACCGAGCTGCTCCGCCGGGCCAACGACGGACTCCGCCCCGAGGGCCGCGCCCTCTATGCCGGCCTCCTCGCCCTCGGCCTCCCCGGCGATCCGATAGGTGACATGTGGCGCCTCGGCGACCGCCTGCGGGAGTACCGGGGCGACTCCCATATCGCCTCCTGGGTCAGCGCCGGCTTCGACGCCACCGAGATCGGTCTGCTCACCGAGCTCTACTGGGGCCTGCCCATGCGGACCTACATCCGCTCGCGGGCCTGGAGTGACGCTGATCTCGACGCCGCCGTTGCCCGCCTGACCGAGCGCCGCCTTGTCGCCGATGGAGCCATGACCGATGAGGGCCGCGCCCGGCGCGAGGCCGTCGAGGACTCCACCGACCGGGCCTGCCAACCCATTGTCGACAATCTGGGCGACGACCTCGATGAGCTCGTCGGGATTCTCCGGGCCTGGAGCACCGCCGTCCAGGACGCCGGTGGCTACCCCGGCCGTGGTCCCCACGACTTGGCCCAGGTCAGTCGCCAGCCCACCTAGGTCTCAGCCCACCTGGATCGTCGGCCTACCTGGATCGTCGGCCCACCTGGATCGTCGTTTAGACCATCGTCTGACCGGCACTGGCGTTGACCGCCTCGCCGGTGATGGCGCCGGCGTCCTCCGAGAGAAGCCAGGCGATGACGGCGGCGATCTCATCGGCGGTCTGGAAACGGCCCAGCGGAATGTCGCGCAAGATGGCATCGCCGAATGACTGTTGGAGGATCCCGCCGACGTTCACCAGATCGGTGTCCACCGTCCCCGGGCACACCGCGTTGACCGAGATGCCCGAGGGCCCGAGCTCGAGCGCCATTGTCTGGGTGAGCAGGATCACCCCCGCCTTGGCCGCGCAGTAGGCCCCCAACATCGGAAAGCCACGTTTCCCGGCCTGGCTCGACACGTTGCAGATCCGCCCCCCGACCCCCCTCGACACCATGAGGTTGGCGCAGGCCTTGGACACGAGCCACGTGCCCGTGACGTTCACGTCGAGGACCCGCCGGAACTCCGCCGCCGGCACGCTGACGAGCGGGCCGAGCCCGAAGCCCGGACCACTTCCCCCCGCTACGTTGGCCACCAGAGTGATCGTCCCGAGCGCCTCGGTGGCCGTGGCCACCGCAGCGCCCACGGCCTCTTCGTCGGACACGTCGGCCCGCACCGCCAGGGCCCGCCGGCCGAGCCCATCGATCTCGGCCACCACGGCGTCGAGGTCGTCGGCCGTGGCCACCCCATGGGCCGGTGCCTCCTCGTAGGGACCGGCGATGTCGAGGCAGGCGACGTCGTGGCCGTTGCCGGCCAGTCGCAATGCCGTGGCCCGGCCGATACCCCGAGGCCGGGCCGCACCGGTGACGAGGGCGACGCTCATGGTCGCCGACCCTATCTCCCGGGTCGGGAGTCGGTCCGGGGGCGCTCTGCCTCGATCAGGCGCGCTCGGCGGGCGGTGTCAGCTGCAGGACGCCCGCTCCCACCCAACGGGCCCGGTCACCGGTTCGGTAGGCGCTCCCCGGTCCGAACGGGTCGTCCATGAACGCCTCGTCGCCGGCGCCCTCCGGGTGGAGATACCCGGCCGTCACTCCCATACCGGCCACCAGCAAGTCACCGCTGACACCCATCGGCACCGGTCGGTTCTGGTTGTCCACGACATAGACACGGGTGTTGGCGATCGGACCACCGATGGTGACCGGAGCCGACCGTTCCACACGCGCCACCGTCGAATAGACCGTCGTCTCCACCGCTCCGTAGGCGTTCCACAGCACCCGACACCGACTGAGGATCTGGTCGGCCAGCTCCGGCGGGAGCTCCTCGCCACCGCTCAGCGCCCCCAGCGCCCGTGAGGCTCTCAAGCCGCTGTCGATGAGCGCCTGCCACCTCGACGGCGGTGCGTGGAGGAACGAGACCCGTTGCGCCGCCATGAACCGGCTGAGCTTTGCGCCCTCCTCCGCTATCTCGGCCGGCGCCATGACGATCCTGGCCCCCGCCGCCAGAGCCAACCACAGCTCCGTGATCGGAACCCGCCAGAGCNNACGCAAGGACCAGGACCGTGTCCGCCGGCCCGATCCCGAGATCGGCCGCCAGGGCCCGCACCAGGTTGACCGCCGCCTCGTGGCGGATCGCCACCCCCTTCGGACCCTCCTTCGTTCTCGAGCTGTAATGCACGCAGCAGACGGCATCGCCACCGTCGCCGGCAACCTCGCCGTCGTTGTCGTTGTCGTTGTCG
>PKWD01000080.1 GCA_003131945.1 Acidimicrobiaceae bacterium | reverse complement strand
AGTGTTCGGCACGAGGACCACCAACGCCATGCCGAGCCCCCAGGGCGACAGCACACCTATCGCTCCGAAGGCGATGAGGAAGGCGAGGACCACCGTCCAGTGCGAGGCGGCCACGTGGAGGATGGACCCCGGGTGCCCGAGGGCGCCGACGACGACGTCGAGAAGCCCGATCCGCCCGTGGTGGGGACCCACGAGGTAGCCGTAGGACGAGGTGACGAATTGGCCATTGACCCCGGCCGCTCCAACGGCGCTGAACACGAAGACCCATGCCAGACCTATGGCGGCGATGGCGGCGCCTGGACGTCGGGTCCTTGGACCGGCCAGCAAGCCCGAGAAGCCGACGCCCATGAGGTAGAAGCCGGCGAGCACATGGCAGATCAACGCCAGCGGCACCAACCACCACAGCCGCCGGATCCGGCCGACCCAGAGGTTGTAGCCGACCAGAACACAGAACAGGGCGGCGATGGGCTCGAAATGAAAGTCGAAGGCGATCGTCTCGTACACCCACGGGTTGACCACGAGAACGACCGCGGCGGCGACGGCGAGCAACGGGGCCGCCCGGTGTGGGATCGGCCCATGGGCGCGCTCGATGGCTTTCCGGATCCACCCGAAGGCGACGAGTTCGGTCATCACGACGGCCACGTCCTGTACCCAGAGCAGGTCGATGGGATGGGGGTAGACGTGGTAGAGCAGCGACAGGGGCCACAGGATGAACTCGGCGTTGTCCTTCCAGAAGGACACTCCCAAGCCGGAGCTGTAGGGATCGAGGTGGCCGTGGGCGATCGCCCACCAGGCTTGGGAATAGTTGGCGAAGTCCGCCGTCAGGGCATAGCGGCTGTATTGCACCGTGCTGAAGGCGAGCATGGCCAGCAGTTGCAGTCCGAGAAGGCCCCACCCCGTGAACCGGACCCACCGCGGTAACAGCGCGTCGCCGACGCTCGGAGGATGGTCGTCGTCGATCGTCGGGGTCTGAGCTGATACCGCCGGAGCGTCGTCGACCAACATCTCGACCGCTCCCCCTCCCGCCCGGCGTGGCTCCATGGGTCCGTTCTCCCGGGTCCCTGGTCGACCTTGACGTCGGCAGGCGACGCCTCGATGGGGGTTACCGCCAGTATCTGCTCCCCGTGGTCCTCACTGCCATGATCCGCGCGACCCAAACCGGCCAATACTGAGAACCAGGGCACGTCGTCCCGATGAGTGGTGTCCCGGCGGCGGCCAGGACGGCCCCTGGGCCGGAAGGGCCGGGGCCCCTCCCACAGGCGAGAAGGCGGATGACGCGGGCGATACCCCGGGCGCGACCCGGACAAGGCCTCATGGGGTAGCCGGGGAGGTACCGGGCCCCGTGCTCGACCACTTCGGCCATCGACCGCATCGGCCAGGACCGGTTCGGCCAGTAAGGTCGCTCCGGTTCGCTGAGCACGGACATCCATCGACACGACTCGACCGGAGGCCACGCCGGACATGCCGACCATCCAGGCTCGGGGGCTGACGAAGCGTTTCGGCGGAAACGTCCTCGCCGTCGACCACCTCGATTTCGACGCACTCCCCGGCGGGGTCACCGGGTTCCTCGGGCCCAACGGANNAACGGAGCGGGCAAGACCACCACACTGCGGATGCTCCTCGGGCTCGTGACCCCGAGCTCGGGCTCGGTGCTCATCGACGGGCACGACTACCGGCACCTGGCCAACCCCACCATGCGGGTGGGCGCCGTACTCGAAGCATCGGGTTTCCACCCGGCCCGCACGGCCCGCAACCACCTGAAGCTGATCGCCAGGGTGGCTGGCATCCCCTTCAGTCGGGTCGACGAGTGCCTTAGCCTCGTGGGCCTGGCCGAGGCCGGGAACAGGAAAGTCGGCGGCTTCTCGATGGGCATGCGCCAGCGCCTNNCCGGCCAACGGCCTCGACCCCCAGGGCATCGCCTGGCTCCGCGACTTCCTCAAGTGGTACGCCACCGAGGATGCGGAAAAGGACGGCGGCGGCCGCATCGTGATCGTGTCCTCGCACCTTCTCTCCGAAGCCCAGCTGACCGTGGACGACGTCATCGTCCTCGCCGGTGGCCGCCTGGCGGCCCAGGGAAAGCTCGAGGACCTGCTGGCGGGCACCAAACGGACCGTGCGGGTGCGCACACCCGACGCCGATCGGCTGGTCNNGTCGAGGCCCTACGGGCGGCCCATCTTCCGGCGGCCGTGCAGGACGGCGACGTCGTCTCCGAGGGGGCCGAAGCCGAGACGGTGGGCCGGATCATGGTCGAGAACCGGATCGAGGTGCACGAGATGGTCGCGACGACCGAGTCGCTCGAGTCTCTGTTCTTCGAGCTGACGGGCGGCGAAGGGATGCACCCCGGCCACGCCGCGGGGTTGATGGGCGACTACCGCCAACAGATCGACGGGCCCCGATGATCCGGTTGCTCGAGGCCGAGGTCCGCAAGCTGTGGACGATCTGGTCGACCTATGTCCTCTTCGGCATCGTCGTGGTGATCGACCTGGCCTTCGGCTTCCTCATCGCCTTCGCCCCGGGGGGCCGGCACGGTGGCGACGCCGGGATCGTCCCCCACGGCTCCTCGCAGTGGTTCGCCAACATCTTCTCGGTACTCGACAATTCGCGACTGCTCGGCCTGGTGCTCGGCGTTCTCATCATCACCGGCGAGTACCGGCACAAGACGGTGACGCCGACGTTCCTGGCCGAGCCCCGCCGGGGCCGGGTCGTCATCGCCAAACTGGGGACGGCCTTCGGGGGCGGCGTCGTGCTGGGCGTCCTCACCATGGTCATGGGCCTCGTCATCGGCTTCGTGCTCGTCGGCGTCAAGGTGCATTCCTGCATCACCTCCCTGGCGACCGGTGGGGTCCGGCAAGGGATGTCGCAGACACTGTGCCGCGCCCAGCACGGTCTGTACTTCGTGGCCACCACCCACAACCTGTGGCACGACTGGTCGCGGATCGCACCGGGCGTGATCCTCGGAACGGGACTCTTCGCCATCTACGGCCTCGGCCTCGGCTCCCTGCTCAAGAACCAGGTCGTGGCCATCGCCGTCGGCCTCGGTTTCACCCTGGTGGTGGAGACGATCATCGCCGCCGTCTGGCCGACCGTCGGCGAGTACCTTCCGGGCCTGGCCGCCACCGCCCTGGAGGACGCCATGCGCACGAGCTTCGCCGGCACCACCCGGCTCCTGCCTTGGTGGGGCGGGGCCTTGATGCTCGTGATCTACGGGGTCGTCCTTTCTTTCGTGGGCACATTCACGACCTTGCGCTCCGACGTCACCTGACAAGGACCGGCGCCACCCGGTCGTCGCAGAGTCGGCCGGACGGCATGGACGTTTTCGTCACCAGTCGATCGGGCCGTACCAGTCCTCGAACAGTTGGGCCCGACCGGGCTCG
Organism: Acidimicrobiaceae bacterium; assembly: GCA_003131945.1. The sequence goes on along the minus strand of PKWD01000080.1, from coordinate 8,727 downwards.
AGAGTGACCTCGTGGCGATCGAACCAGCCCAGCTCCTCGCCGTCATGAGGAGCGCCGGGCGCGGCGCAACGGTAGGCGATCCCGGGCAAGCCCGCATCCCAGGCCCGTTGCCCGACCGTCTGGCACACAGGCCAGGCGACGCTGCCGCCCGCCTCGTCAGCGGGGTACGTCGCCGTCAGTCCGTTGGCAACACACCCGGAGGGCGAGACAACATCGAGGTAACGGTCGTCGGGCACGGCCGTCGCAACCAAAACCGGGCGCTCCGACGGCTCGATGTCCTGAGCGGTGAAGGGTTGGCTTCGGAGACCTTCGGTAAGCAGACGGCGGGCGTTGGCACGTGCTGTGTCCATGTCGGCATTGAGGTACGTGACCGGGAAGGACCCTGGCGCGTTCCATCGTGCACCGAAGCGCATCGAGTAGCGCCCGTCCAGGGGATCGTCCCAAGCCGGATCGGCCACCCGGTAGTACTCGCCTCCTCGATCGACCACGTCCATCAGGCCGTACCTGACCAGTCAAAGGCGCGTGCGGTCAGTTCCCGCAATTCGGCGTCCCGGTCAGTGGCGACCATGTCGAGCATGGTCATCCCCCCGTAGGCATCTGCGCCCCGTCGCGCTACCAGCGGGAGTCGACCGGGGCTGAGCTTGCGCTCCAAGAGCTCCCCGACGAAGAGCAGGTTGGCGAGCTTCTCCCTTCGCGCCGTCGGCACCTCGCCGCTGCGCTCCCACTGATCGACAGCCTGGCGCTTGACACCGAACAGATCGGCGACCTCGCTGTTGGTCAGGCCGAACAGGTCTTTCACCCTCAAGAGTGGGGGTTGCATCGAACGTAATGCGAGATCGACCAGCCGACGGAAACGGCTGGAATCGGTGCCGTCGGGTAGATCGGGCCATCCTGCGGACGTCCCCAGGTTGAGCGGCGGACAACCCGGCAACAGCATGCGAAAGGCGTCGATGGCGACAACGCCAACGCCCACGTCTGAGCCGAACCGCGCCATGAGCGGTGAAAACGGCATATCGGCGATGAGGTGGTCGAGGTACGCAATCGGCTCCCGACTCACTTGGTGCGAGGAGGTCACGATGCCAAATCCGTCGGTAATCCGCTGGACGAGCTCAGGCCACTCGTCGGCCGCCGATTGCACGATGCCTTGAACAAGGGAATGCCAGTGACTGACAAGGACCGTGACCGCCGGCCATTCACCACGCAAAGCAGGAGGCACGGACTCTCGGAAAACGTCGAATTGGCCCGAGACGTGAGAGAGCAGCTCGGCGCATTCGTCGGCGGTATCGGCCCGAAGAGCCCTGCTCAGGGCACCGTGAACCTCATAGGTGCCCGCGGGGTGCTTTGCCATGAACCCATCATAGGCTCCGGCAAGCAATTTGCAAGCAAGCTCGCAAGGGCTTAGGCAAGCTTGGTGATCGGCCGGATCAGAAGGTCAGGATCTGGCGGATGGTCTCGCCCCGCTTCATGGCGTCGAAGGCGTCCTGGGCCTTGGAGATGTCCATCCGGGCCGTGATCATGCCCTCGAGGTCGAGGCGGCCGGCCTTCCAGAGCCGGATGAGGCGGTCGAACTCGGTGCGGACGTCGGCCGAGCCCCAGTAGGAGCCGAGGAGCTTCTTCTCCTGGAAGAACAGCTCGAAGGCGTTGAACTCGACCATGGCGTCCATCTTCCCGGCCCCCACGATCACGGCGGTGCCGCCGCGGCGCACGGCGTCGTAGGCGGCCCGGATGGTGAGGGGCAGGCCAATGCACTCGAAGGAGTAGTCGAAGCCCTCGCCGCCGGTGATCTCGCCCGAGGCGTCGTCGAGGCCGTCAGGCTTCACGCCCCGGGTGGCACCGAAGCGCTTGGCGTCCTCGAGCTTGGAGTCGATGGTGTCGACCACGACGATCTCCGCCGCCCCAGCGATGCGGGCCCCCTGGATGGCGGCCACGCCGACACCCCCGCCGCCGAAGACGACCACGTTGGCGCCGGGCCTGACCTTGGCCGTGTTGAGGGCGGCGCCGACCCCGGTGGTGACACCGCAGCCGATCAGGGCGCCGATCTCGTAGGGGACGTCCTCGGCCATCTTCACCACGGCCTGGCGCGGCACCACCAGCTCCTCGGCGAAGGTCCCGGTCCCGACGAAGCCGAAGAGGGGGGTCCCGGCTCGGGAGAAGTGGGTCGAGCCGGCGATGTTGAACATGATGTTCACGCACAGGTTGGCTTCCCCGCGCAGGCAGGCCTTGCACTGCCCGCAGGGGGGCGTCCAGGCGATGATCACGTGGTCGCCGACGGCGATGTCGAACGCACCCTCACCGACGGCGATGATCTCGCCGGCACCCTCGTGACCGAGGATGGCCGGGGCCGGTTGGGGCAGGGTGCCGTTCATGGCCGAGAGGTCGGAGTGACAGACACCGGCGGCGTGGATCCTGACCTTGACCTCACCGGGCCCCGGATCGTCGACCTCGACGTCGTCGTGGTACTCGATGACTTCCGACCCGGCTTCGTACCAGACAGCAGCACGCATAGTGGCTCCNNGCGGCGGCGGCGGCGGCGGGCAGGATCTCGGCCGGCAGCAGCAGGCGGACGGCGACGGCCAGCTCGTCGCGGACGCGGTTCATGTCGGACCAGCCGTTCACCCAGCCGACGAGGGCCGAGTACCAGACGTGGCCGATGATCCGGGTGCGCTCGGCGTGGTCGGGGGGCTGGGGCTCGCCGACGGCCCGGGAGATGATGCCGTCCATGAGGGCCCCCATCTGCTGCTGGCACTCGATGGCGGCCCGGTCGGGCGAGGCCAGGGACATGAAGACGGCCGAGACCAGCTGGGGCTGGCGGGCCATGGCCCGCAGGGCCCGCTCGAGGACGTCGAGGACACGCTCCGAAGCGTTGGCTCCCCGGGGGGGCATCTGGGCCAGGCGCTGGTCGAGCTGCTCGACCCAGTGGACGAGAGCGGCGGCGAGCAGGTGGTCCTTGGAGGTGAAGTAGCGGTAGACGGTGCCCATGGCCACATGGGCCCGGGCGGCCACGTCGCGCATCTGGACGGCCTCGTAGCCACCCTCGAGCCCGAGCTCCATGGCGGCGTCGACGACCCGCTGCCTACGCGCTTCCTGAGCGCGTGTCAGGGCACGCGGAAGGGTGCTCTCGTGCACGGCCGTTCACCCTACTCGGGGCACTGCCAGGGGCGACATCCTGAAACCGGACCGCCGCCGCGATGGCGGACCTGACCGTCCGTCAGCTCCGGAAGTAGCCTTTGCCGGCCATGGCCCGCGACTCCGGAACCCTCGCCACCACCGACGGACGGGTCCCGGGACGCCGGGGCCGGGCCACCCGTCAGCGCCTCCTCGAGTGCACGGCTGAGCTCCTTACCTCCACACCCTGGCGGTCGATCAAGGTCATCGACATCGCCCGGCAGGCGGGGACCTCGCCGGCCACCTTCTACCAGTACTTCGAGAACGTCGAGCAGTCCATCCTGGTCCTGGCCGAGGAGCTCATGGAGGGGGCCGCCCTCTTGGCCGAGCTGGTCGACGGCAACTGGACGGCCGACGCCAGTTGGGAGACGGCCACGGCCGTGGTCACGGGCTTCATGGACTACTGGGAGACGAACCGCTCGGTCTTCCGGGTGGTGGAGCTGGCCACCGAGGAGGGCGACCTGCGGTTCCAGGGCCTGCGGGTCCGGGCCCTGAACGCCGTCACGGTCACCCTGGCCCGGGTCATCGGCGCCGGCGGGGCTGGATCGAGTCCGGCAGGAAGCGATGCGATGGCCGTGGCCGCCACCCTCATTTCGATGCTGGCCCATGTGGCCGCCCACCAATACGGCTTCGAGTTCTGGGGCATCAGGACGACGGCCATGGTCGATTCCCAGGCCCGGGTGCTGCACTGGGCCGTGACGGGCCGTGCCGCGCCGGCATGACGATCCCCGCGGACTACCCCGACCATTCGGAGCCGCTCGACCAGGACGCCGTCGACCCTGATCCGCTCGTCCAGTTCGCCGCCTGGTTCGCCGACGCCTCGAAGGTGGTCCGGCTGCCCGAGGCAATGGCCATCGCCACCGCCGATGCCGAGGGCCAGCCCTCTCTCCGCATGGTCCTCTGTAAGGGATGGGACGAAGACGGGTTCATCTTCCACACCCATTACGACAGCGACAAAGCCCGCGACCTCGCCGCCAATCCGGTGGCCGCCCTGCTGTTCCACTGGGACCCGCTCGGACGCCAGGTCCGCATCGAGGGGACCGTCGACAAAGTGAGTGCCGAGGAATCGGACAGTTACTTCGAGACGCGGCCGCGCGGCGGTCAGATCGGCGCCCACGTCTCGCAGCAGAGCCGGCCCATCGGCTCCCGGGAGGAGCTCGACGCCCGGGTGACCGCCCTCACGGCCGAGTACGAGGGACGTCCGGTGCCGCGACCGGATTCATGGGGCGGCTTCCGGCTCCGACCGGACTCCTACGAATTCTGGCAGGGCCGTGACGACCGTCTCCACGACCGATTGCGCTACAACCGTGATGGCGACTCCTGGAAGATCGAGCGCCTCCAGCCGTGACGATCTGCCCTCTGTCCTGACGGCCAACGCCGGACCAGTCATTAGTGTGACGAGGATCGCTTTGGATGCCGAACGAATTGTCTTCGAGGGCTTCGAAGGCCTGCGACTGGTGGCCGACGCCCGCGGACGCGCCGATGACTGGCCGGTCCTCTTCCTCCACGGCGGAGGGCAGACGAGACATGCCTGGGNNNNCGACCTGGTCATCCTCGGCTCGGAGTCCACCGACGCCCGGATGGGCGTCATGGCGGCCATGCTGGCCGAGGGCACGAGCGACCGGACGGTGTCGTCCGGGCTCGTCCTGGTGGACATCACGCCCAAGACCAACATCGAGGGCATCACGCGCATCAAGACGTTCATGCAGTCGGGGTTCGACGGGTTCGACACGCTGGAGGACGCGGCGGCGGCCATCGCCGCCTACACACCCGAACGAAAGAGACCGGTGAACCCGTCGGGCCTGCGCAAGGTGCTGCGTGAGCGCCACGGCCGTTGGTACTGGCATTGGGACCCCCAGGTCATCAGCCAGGACCGGACCGAGGTGGTACCGGACCGTCTCATCGGGTTACTCGACGTCGCCCTGGAGAACGTCCACGTGCCCACCATGCTCGTGCGAGGTGTCTTGAGCGACGTGGTGACGCAGGACAGTGTCGACGACTTTCTGGCTCGCATCCCCAGCGCCACCGTGGTCGATGTGGCCGGCGCCGCTCACATGATCGCCGGTGACCGAAACGACGCCTTCTCCGATGCCGTCGTGGCCTTCTTGGCCGACCGGATCCGCCCCACGCTCCGGTAGCCGGCCGGAGGTCGGGCGGGGGCCTCACTACTATCCGGGCATGCCGTGGGTGGCCACCATCTATATGAAGCACCGGGCGGGGACGGCTGTCGGTGCCGGCCTTCTCTGTCTCGTCGTGGCCGCCGGCACACTGGTCGCCGGCCGGTACGTGATGGCTACTTGATGGCCACCGGATTGACCGGAGAGCCCAGCGCGTTGGTGAACGGCAGCGGGGTGGCGTCGAGCAGGAAGGTGTAGACCCCGTCCTCGGCGCAGTCGGCGGCCAGGGGGTCGAGGAGCCAGTTCTGACCCTGGGTCATCCCCATCTCCACGATGTGCAGGAGATGGACCGGGAGGTAGATGTCCTTGTCCTCACAGGGCAGCACCTCGAGCGACAGCGTGTCCGTGGCCACCGCGGCCACGTCGCGCGTGTGGAACCACTCGGCCGTCACCATCGAGAGCCCCGGGGCGAAGGCCATGTAGGTGAGCACGTCGTTGAAGTTGAGCATGTTGGCCAGGGGAAGCGTGGCCCCTCCGGCCGGGAACCGACCCTGCATCTTGAGCTTCGCCATCTGCCCGGTCCGCACCAGGATGATGTCCCCCGGCTCTATCCGCACCCCGCCGAGCTGGCAGGCGGCGTCGAGGTCGGCCGGCTGGATGGCGTAGCCGCCGTCGAGGACATCGACACCCTTGGCCCGGGCCACGTCGAGCAGCACGCCCCGGCCCACGAGCGAATCGACCAGGTGGATCCCGCACTTGCTGGCCCCGGCCGAGGTCACCGACGACTGCGGGAACCCGTTGTAGATCTTGCCCCCGTAGCTCACATGGGCGAGGCCGTCCCAGTGGGTGGCGCACTGCAACGGCATCACCACCACGTCCTCGTTCGAGCAGATCCACTCGGGGTCGTCCGAGAGGGCCACACCGATGTAGGACATCGTCCGCACCGGGTTGAACCGCCCCGGCACGATCCCCTTCTGGACCCCCTCCGCCTCCGACAAGGCCAGGCCCAGGGCGAAGACCTTGCCCGTGCCCACACACCGCGCGGCGCGCTTGCGGACCTCGTCGGTGATCAGGTTGAGCGTGCCCAGCTGATCCTCCGGACCCCACCGCCCCCAGTTGTTCACCTTGGCGGCGATCGCCGCGAACTTCTCGGGAACTGCCATCGTCGCCGCAGGCTACCGAAGCCGTTCCGTCCCCGGGGACCCGCTGCTTTGTCCTCACTATTTGCATCAAGTCGAGCACTACATGTGACCAACACCATTGTGGTCGACTCAACACTCTGCGTACGATCCCCTGGGGGTCGAGACCGGGGAGCCGGAGCATCCGGATCTGTCCGCACGTCTGGGGGACGACACGATGCGCCGACTGGCGGCACTGGCGACGGTACTGACCCTGGTCGCAACGTCGGCGGCCATCGGCACCGGCATCACCGCCTCCTCGGCCTCCCCGGTCCGGGCGAAGGCCGGAGCATCGGGGACCAAGAGCAAAGCCCCGGCCAAGGTCAAGGCCGGCAGTGTCTGGACCCTGGAGATCCGCGGCGCCGGCTGCGAGAGCGACACCTTCGCCACCCACCACGCGTTTTCCGCCGGCGCCGGCGCCGGGAGCGGAGACCACGGCACGTACAAAGGGACGAAGAAGCTCACGATGACCTGGACGGCGGGCGCCGCGTCAGGGAAAGTCTTCAAGGCCAAGTGGAAGAAGTCGACCGGGGACTACGCCGGTACCTACTCGGGCGCCGGCCAGAGCGTCTCGGCCACTCTGGTTCCCGTCGCCACCGGCGGCTGCGCCGTGGTGACGACGGCACCGGGGAGTGCCGCCATCGGCTTTGGGGCCTCGGACACCGACACCGCCACCGTGACCGGCCAAGCAGGAGTCACTCCGACGGGGGCCGTCCACTTCTATCTCTGCCCCGGCGACACCAGCCCCTGCACCCCGACGACCCCCGGCGTGGTGGACCTGGGCACCGATTCCGTGTCCGGCTCGGGTAGCACGGCCACGGCCACGAGCTCTTCGTACTCCCCGGCGGCGTCGGGCGGCTACTGCTACCTCGGCGTCTACTCCGGTGACGACCACTACGTCTCGGCCTCCGACGGCTCGACCTCCGATGAGTGCTTCTCCGTCGGCGCCGGCACCCCGACGGTGACGACCAAGGCGACGACCGCCTCCATCACCCTCGGCTCCTCCGACACCGACACGGCCAAAGTGACCGGTGCGGGCGGGGTCACGCCGACCGGAAGCGTCCACTTCTACGAGTGCGCCGGCGCCACCAACCCGTGCACCGCCGCCAGCGCCGCCAACGGGGGAACCGACCTGGGCACCGCCACCGCGTCCGGCTCGGGCGACGTGGCCACGGCCACGAGCGCTCCGTTCACGGCGTCGTCCACCGGCGCCTACTGCTTCCTCGGCGTCTACTCCGGCGACGGCCACTACCTCTCGGCCTCCGACGGGTCGACCACCGACGAGTGCTTCACCGTCACCGCGGGCACGTCCGAGCTCACGACCAAACCGTCGAGCGCCAACATCTCCCTCGGAGAATCCGAGTCCGACACCGCCACGGTGACCGGGGACGGCGGAGTGACGCCCACGGGCCAGATCACCTTCTACGTCTGCGGCCCCACCCGCGCCCCGACGTTCACCGCCTGCACCAATGCCAACGAGAGCGAGGTCGGCTCGTCCGTGCCCCTGTCCGGCTCCGGCGACGTGGCCACCGCCACCAGCGCATCCGTCAGCCCGCCCGGCATCGGCGACTACTGCTTCCTCGCCGTCTACCCCGGCGACGGTCACTACGCCCCGGCGTCCGACGGGTCGACCGCGGCCGAGTGCTTCTACGTCGGCTCTGACGGCCCGTAGGAGCACCGACAGCGACCGGCGGCGGCGCGCCCGGCGATGGCCGTGTGACAGTCAGCCGATACCGGGACGCACCACGTGGCCGGGAAGATTGGCCGTGAGGACCTCGCCGTTCTCGACAATGGGGACCCCGTTCACGATGGTCCAGTAGATGCCGCGAGGGCGGGCCGAGTAGCGGGACTCGCCGCCGGGGAAATCGGCCACCTGTTTCTTGGACTCGAGCTCGATGGTGTCGGGGTCGAAGATGAAGGCGTCGGCGAAGTAGCCGGGCAGCAGCATGCCGCGGCTCTCGAATCCGAGGAGCGAGGCGGGCACCTGGGTGAGCTGGCGGATCCCTTCTTCCAAGGACCAGAGCTTGCGGTCGCGGACCCAGAAGGCGAGGAAGGCGGTCGACCAGTCCGAGCCGTCGTCGCGGTCGAGATGAGCGCCGCCGTCGGAGACGCCGATGATCATGGCCGGGTGCTTCTGGCCGTCGGCTACGGACTCCTCCCAGGCGCCGGACTTGTTCACGTAGCGGAAGGTCGTCTGGAGCCCTTCGTCGATGGCCAGGTCGAGGAAGGCGTCGGCCGGCTCGACGCCGAGCTCGTCGGCGATGTCG
>PKWD01000266.1:11064-19571 GCA_003131945.1 Acidimicrobiaceae bacterium | reverse complement strand
AACGCTGCTCGGCGAAATGCACGACGGCTTCGGGCTCGAAGCGCTCCAGCGTGTTGTCGACGAAGACGGGATCGGTCAGGTCACCGATGAATGTCTCCAGCGTGAGTCCCGATACCTCTTCCCAGATCCGCACCCGGTGCTGGAGCTGGGTGATGGGGACGAGACTGTCCACCCCCATCTCGTGGTCGTACTGACGGCGGACGAAGTTGTCGACCACACCCACGTCGTGACCACGACGAGACAGGTGCAGCGCTGTCGGCCATCCCAGGTACCCGTCACCACCGAGCACGAGGATCCTCAACCGTGCCACCTCCTCTTGCCGCTCCCGGGCGCTGTCCGGCCGTCCGAATACCTTGTCCCGGGCCGGAGCGATTTGCCCGGGACAACATGACGGTGGACGGCCATTCCCCATGCCCGTCCTCCTTCTAGGATCGCTGATCAAGCTGGGAACGGGCTGGGAGGGTTTGCAAAACACCCTGTGAAACCCGAAAACGGGCGATGAATTGTCCTCCCGGGGGTCATTGTGCGGGTCCGGCCGCTTGCGTAGCGTGACAACGCTTCGTCCACCCATCTCACGAAGGGCCACAGCGTGCCGTCACACCTGTCCAGCCTGACGCCAACACAGTTTCCCCAGCATCGCGCCCACGCCTTGGCCCTGTCGGTGACCCATGCCCCGGTGCACCTGCACATCAGCATGTTCCAGGCTGTGGTCCTCGGCGTGCTGCAGGGCGTGAGCGAGCTCTTCCCCGTGTCGAGTCTCGGCCACACCGTCTTGTTCCCCACGCTCTTCGGTTGGCATTCGGTCGTGGCGGCACAGTCAGATCCCGAATCGAGTTGGCTGGCTTTCGTGGTGATGCTCCATGTCGGTAGCGCCATCGGCCTTCTCATCTACTTCTGGCGGGACTGGGTGGCGATCATCCGCGCCTGGTTCCACACACTGCTGACACGCCGCATTGAAAACACCACCGAACGCCTGGCGTGGCTCATCGTCATCGCCACCATCCCGGCCGGGGTCATCGGGATCGCCCTCGAGCATCCACTCCGGGTGGCACTGGCCAAACCGACGGCGGCCGCCTTCTTCTTGATCCTGAACGGCTTCATCCTCCTCGCCGCCGAGCGCTTGCGTCGCCGTTCGGACGTACGCGTCCTCGCCGCCCGTCAGGGGGCGAAGGAGGACGGCGGCCGAAAGCTCGAAACCCTCGGCTATAAGGAGGCCGCCACCATCGGCGTCGCCCAGTCATCAGCGTTGATCGCCGGCATCAGCCGCGACGGTGTGTGCATGACGGCGGGTCTCGTCCGTGGCCTCGATCATGAGGACTCGGCCCGCTTCGCCTTCCTCCTCGCCACGCCGATCATCCTCGCCGCCGGGCTCTTCAAGCTCTCCGACCTGACAGGGCCACTGGGAAACGGAGTCCGCGCCGAGGCGCTCGTCGCCGCCCTGTGTGCGGCGGTGGTGGCCCTCGTCACCGTCCGGTTCCTGGTGGGCTACTTCAAGACCAAGACCCTGACCCCGTTCGGTATCTACTGCCTGCTCTTCGGGGCCGGCATGGCCGCGTACACGCTGGTCAGTTGAGTCCCGCCCACGGATCGCTGACCGGGGGAGCGGGGTCCCGAGGGCCGACCCGTCGCGTACAGTGAATTGCGGGCGTATGGGGCGGGAACGCCATCCGGCGGCGGTAATCGCCGGGACGAAAGGGTCGGTCGTGGGGGGTCGAGGACACGACAGGGACACTGCCGGCGGCCAACCGGTTCTGGCGCCGAGAGCGGCGCCTCTTCCGGCCGCCGAGCTCGATATCACCGTGGTCATGCCGTACTACAACCCCGGCGACCGTCTGCGGGCAACGGTCGAGCAGGCCGTCGAGGCCCTACGTGCGTCGGGCGCCACATTCGAGGTCGTGACCGTATCCGATGGGTCGACCGACGGCAGTGAGAGAACGATCGAGGACCTTCCGGCCGACGTCGTGACCCGCGTGGTGCTACCGGCGCGGGGGGGCAAGGGCCAAGCCGTCCGCGCCGGCCTCGAGCGCGGACGGGGCCGGTATCTCGGGTTCATCGACGCCGACGGGGACGTCCCTCCCGCCCTGCTCGGAGAGTTCGTCGACGTGGTGCGGACCGAGCATCCCGACGTCGTCCTCGGCAGCAAGCGCCACCGCGCCTCCCAGGTCGTCTACCCCCCGGCCCGCCGCCTGTATTCGTGGGGCTACCAGCAGATGGTCCGACTGCTCTTCCGTCTCGACGTCCGCGACACCCAGGCCGGGATCAAGCTCGTCCGGCGCGACGTCCTCGTCGACGTCCTGCCCTCCATGGTGGAGCAGGGCTTCGCCTTCGACCTCGAGCTGCTGGTGGTGGCCCGCCTCTTCGGGTACCGCCACCTGGTGGAAGCGCCCGTGCGCATCGGGCGCCGCTTCACCAGCACCGTCTCGCCCAAAGTGGTGGCCGAGATGCTGCGAGACACCCTGGCCATCTGGTGGCGACTGCGAGTCCGTCACGCGTACGGCCCGTACCGGCTGCGTCCGGGAGGAGAGCGCGGCGCCGACGGGGCCGGGACCACCAACGGGACCGCCAAAGGGAGCGATGGCGTGGTCACCGATCCCTTTCCCCCGTCTTTGTGAGAGGCATCGGCACCACAACCGGCCAATAGCATGCGCGCGTGATGCCCGCTTCGACCCTCTCCGACATCGCCCACCCGGGGCTCGTCGGGTTGTGTCGGGAACTGGATGCCGCCAAAGGAGACGACCCTCTGGGCCCGGTGACGGTGGTGGCCCCCTCGGGGTACGCGGCGGTCTTCGTCCGGCGGGCGCACGGTACCTCGTCAGGCACCGGCGGTCGACGGGGCTGGGCCAACGTCAACTGCACGACGGCCCCCGCCCTGCTGCGGATGCTCGGTGGTCCGGCCCTTGCCGCCCGTGGGCTGCGTCTGGCACCGCCGGCGGTCGACCTCGAAGTCATCCGGACCCAGGCGCGGCGCTCGGAGGGTCGGCTCGGGCCGCTCTCATCGCATCCGTCGGCCCTGAACGAGCTCCAACAAGCCCTGGTCGAGCTTCGCCGGTGCCCACCGGCCACCCTGGATGCGATCAGCCTTGGCAGCGCTCACGGCCGAGAGCTCGTACACCTGCTCGTCAGCGTGCGCCGGCACCTCCACGACTGCGGTCTGGCCGACATGGCCGACGTCACCGCAGAGGCTGTGGGCACCGTCGGTCCGGGTCCCTCGTCGCCCCAGGGACAGACACTCGGGCCTCTCGTGACCTGGCAGCTCGGTGCCCTGGACCCCGCCGAGCGCGAGGTGCTGCGTCTCCTAGGGGCCCGGCGGGCCGACCCCTCGCCCGAGGCCGACGGGGAGGCCACCTTCACCGAGGTCCGCCCCTGCGCCGACCCCGACGAGGAGGCCCGGAGCGCGGTGCGATCGATCATCGCCGCCGCCGAAGCCGGGGTCCCGCTGTGGCAACAGGCCGTCTTCCATCCTCCCGGCCCCACGTACAACCGCATCCTGCACCAGCACCTGACGGCGTCGGGGGTGGCCGGCACCGGGCCCGAGCGGCAACCGCTGCACCGCTCGATGACGGGCCGGGCCCTCTTGGTTCTGCTCGACCTGGCCGGCGGCGAGTGGCCCCGCGACCAGGTCCTCGGGTGGCTGTCGTCGGCACCGGTCACGGTCGGACCCGAGGGCCGCCCGGTGCCCGCCAGCCTGTGGGACGTCGTGTCCGCCACCGCCGGCGTCGTGCGGGGCCCCGGCCAGTGGCACGAAAGGCTCGGACACCTGGCCGGCCGAGGCGGCCCCGAGGCCTCCGAGGCGATGGTCCTGGCCGCCTTCATGGACGAGCTCTTCGACCGGGCGGCACCGCCCGGCGCCTCGTGGGAGGCCGTTGCCACCTGGGCGGTCGGCCTCCTCGATCACTATCTCCTGCCCGACACCGATCCGGACCGGTGGCCCACGGCGGAGCGGGCGGCGGCCCGGCAGGTGCGCCACGTGGTGTCGGCACTCGGTGACCTCGACCGCGTCTCGGGCGGGACCGATCTGACGACGTTCCGGCGAGCTGTCCTCACCCAGCTCGAGAGGACGGCTCTCGACGCCCACGAACTGGCCGACGGGGGCTTCGGTGACGGCGTCTTCCTGGCCCCTTATGCCGCCGCCCGGGGTCTGCACTTCCACACGGTCGTCGTGATGGGACTGGCCGACGCCCTGGTTCCCGGCCGGGGTGGTGACGACGGTCTCCTGGGCGACGACATCCGCCGGGCAGACACATCGGGAACCCTGCCGACTCGGCCCGATCGCCTGGAGTCGGCCCGCCGTGACCTCAATTGCGCCGTCGCCTCGGGCTCGATCGAGCGCATCGCCACGCTCCCCCGGGGCGACCCCCGCAGCGGACGGGCCCAGGTCCGGTCGCGCTGGCTGCGCCACCTGGTGGGCCCCGACACGCGCTGGGAGGAGGTGGATTCCTTCGCCGCCGGCCTGGCCAACGCCGAACCCGCCCTCTCGGCCGAGGAGTTCGAGCTGCGCCAGCTCGTTCGTTGGGTGCGTGGCGGTGGCGATCCTGCCCGTGCCCTTGCCGCCCGTGACCGGCTGGCCCGCGGATTCGAGGCCGGGCGCGGCCGGCTCGACGGCCGCTTCACCCGGTTCGACGGCTACGTCGGTCCCGGACGGGTGTCGGCATTCGATCGGGGGACACCCGTATCGGCCACCCGCTTCGAGACCTATGCCAAGTGCCCCCGGCGCTATCTCTTCGACCGCGTCCTGCGGGTATCAGAGCGAATCCGTCCCGAGGAGCTCTGGCGCATCGAGCCCATCACCCGCGGCACCCTCGTCCACGCCATCCTCGAGGCATACGTCACCGAACGCGTGCACGGGGCACCGCGTTCACTCGAGCGGCTCCTCGCCATCGCCGACGGGCAACTCGACGAGGCCGAGACCGGTGGTCTCGTCGGCAAGTCCCTCCTCTGGCGCATGGACCGCTCTGCCATCCTCCGCGACCTGCGGCGCTTCGACGCCGAGGAAGGGGCCATCGATCCCATCGCCGCCGAGCTCTCATTCGGTGGCGGGGGCGACGGCGATGCCCCCGCCGTCACCGTCGTCCTCGACGACGGCCGATCGGTGGCGTTCCGGGGCTCCATCGACAGGGTGGACCGGACCTCGTCAGGGCACCTGATGGTGTCGGACTACAAGACGGGGCGACAGGGCCGTCTGAGCGACCTGACCCGCGACCCGGTAGCCGGAGGCAAGCTCCTTCAGCTGCCTCTGTACGCCATGGCCGCGCTGGAGCGATTCGGCGGTCAACGGCCCGTCCACGCCCGCTACTGGCTTCTGTCCGGCGAGCGCAGTGCCCCGTGCTTCCACCTCGTCATCACCNNAGCGCGTTTCCGCCAGGTCGTCCGGACCATCGCCGACGGGGTCGAGGACGGATGCTTCCCCGGTGTTCCCGGGGCACCGGCCAACGGGCGCTTCGCCAACTGCGTGGGATGCGACTTCGACGACGTCTGCCCGACGTCACGTGACCGGCAGTGGAGCCGCACGTACAACACACCCGAGCTCCACGGCGTCGTCTCGCTGGTGAACGGCGACGTGCCCGACGGGTTGGCCGGTTCCGTGGTCAAGCGCTTCGTCGATCCCGACAACCCGGCCCCATCATGAAGGCTGACAACGGCGACAATGCCGCCCGTCTCCGGATCGCCCAGGATCTCGACGCCAACTTCATGGTGGTGGCCGGTGCCGGCACCGGCAAGACCACCGCCTTGGTCGGCCGCATCGTGGCGCTGGTGCGCTCGGGGGCCGTGCCTTTGCGTGAGATCGCCGCTATCACCTTCACCGAAGCGGCCGCCGCCGAGCTGCGCCAGCAGGTCCGCCAAGCCATCGAGACTGCGGCCGACGCCGGCGACGAACGCATGGTGGCGGCTCGGGGCGAGATCGACGACGCCGCCATCTGCACCTTGCACTCCTTCGCCCAGCGCATTCTGCTCGAGCAGTACGTCGACGCCGGCCTGCCGCCCGGATTCGACGTGCTCGACGACACCGCCGATGCGGCGGACTTCGAGGCACGCTGGATGCGGTTCGCCGACTCTCTGCTCGAGGACCCCGAGGCCGAGCGGGCGCTCGTGCTCGGGTTCTCCGTGGGGCTCCGCCACACCGATCTGGCCGCCGTGGCCTGGAACNNGGAACCTGCATACCCACTGGGACAGGCTCGAAGACGGGGGCCTCGACTACCTGGGCGGGGCACGGGGGTGTGACACCCAGTGGCCTCTGACCGATCCCACGCCTGTCATCGACGCTCTCGAACGCGCCGTGGCCGCCGTCGACTGGTGCACCGACGACGAGGACAAGATGGCCGTCCATCTGCGCGGTTCGCTCACCGACGGCCGCGCCCTGCTGAGCGCCGCCCGCCCCGACACGCTCGGCGTGCTCCAACTTCTCGACACCCTCCCGTCGTTTCGTTGCGCTCACGGCAGACAGGACAACTGGAACGGCCACATAGCCGAAGTCCGGGCCGCCTGCACCGAGGCCGAGCAGACGCGCCTCGATCTTCTCGACTCCGTACGGCGTGCCGTTCTCGGGGATCTGGTGGCGCGTCTGGCCGCCTTCACCCTGGCCGCCGCCGAAGAGCGGCGGATCGAGGGTCGGCTCACCTTCCATGACCTTTTGGTGCACGCGCGGCGCCTGGCTCGCAGCGGGGGCGACAGCGTGGCCGTACTGAGCCGGCGCTACCAACGGCTCCTCATCGACGAGTTCCAGGACACCGNNGCGATCCGAAGCAATCGATCTACCGCTTCCGGCGAGCCGACGTCGATCTCTTCGAGCGCGTGAGCGCCGACATCGGTTCCACCGTCGTCTTGCATCAGAACTTTCGTTCGTTGCCCGGCATCGTGGAGTTCGTCAACGTCGTGTTCGCCGAGATCTTCGGCGACGGCACCGTCCCCGGGCAGGCCCCGCATCACGCGCTGCATGCCGGACGCCCCGCTGCGCCCGGTGCCGGGACAGGGGTCGGCGGCGGAGGCGGCGGCGGGCCCGACAGACGCACCGCCGTTCAGCTCTCATTCGACGGCATCGACCCCCCCGCTCCGTCACGGCGCCATGGCGCCAGGGCTGCCATCGGGACCCTGCCGCCGAGAACTCCCGCCCCCGTCGTCGTCGTCGGCGACGCCCTGCCCGTGTCGGCACCCGAAGTGCGTCGCCGGGCGGCCGGCGACGCCGCCGCCGCCATCGCCCACATGGTGGGTGGTGGATGCCTGGTGGAGGACCCGAGCAACGGAGGGCGCCGCCCGGCCCGCTGGTCGGACATCGCCGTGCTCATCCCGGCGCGTTCTGCGCTCTTGGCCCTCGAAGACTCCTTCGAGGATCGGGGCGTTCCCTACCGGCTCGAAGGCGCCGCCCTCCTGTGGGGCGCCGAAGAGGTGCGGGAGGTTCTCGCCGTCCTGCGGGCCACGGACGACCCCGCCGACGCCGTGGCCGTCCTCGGTGCATTGCGGTCTCCCGGTCTCGCCTGCGGCGACGACGATCTCGTGTCCTGGCATGCCGCCGGTGGCACCTGGGAACCGCGGGCGATGCCACCGCCAGGACTGGACGCCCATCCGGTGGCCGAGGCCATGGCCGTTCTCGAACGGTTGCACCGTCAGCGCTGGTGGTCCGAGCCCTCGGCCATGGTGGCCGCCGCCTACCGCGAACTGCGCTCCTTCGAGCTGGCGCTGTCGCACCGCCGCCCCCGGGACTACTGGCACCGGCTGCGGTGGCTCCAGGACCAGGCCCGGCTCTTCGACGAGTCCCCCGGTGGGACGCTGCGGGCTTTTCTCACATGGGCCGAGCAACGTGTCGCCGGAGACGGGCGCGTCGGCGGGGTCGGTCCACCGGACCCCGATGACGATGCCGTGCGCGTGATGACTATTCATGGCGCCAAAGGTCTCGAGTTCCCCGTCGTCGTCCTGGCCGGACTCGAACGCGACCAGGCCGACGGGCGGCCGCCTCCGGCGGTGGTGTGGACCGAACATCACGTCCCCGAGGTCCACGTCGGCCCCTTCCGCACGGCCGGCTTCGAGCAGGCCGGGCTGCGCGAACAACATCTCGACGTCCTCGAGCAGCATCGGCTGCTCTACGTCGGCATGACGAGGGCCCGTGACCATCTCGTCCTCTGCCTACACCACAAGCAGCGCAACGGCACCTCCGATTCGAGCCTGGCCGCGTTGGTGACGCGGATCTGCGCCGAGAACCGGACCCTCTGGCGCGCCCTGCCCGACATCGCCGGCCCGGGCACCGACACGCCGACCGGGACTGACAGTGCACCGGGTGCGGGGGTCGAGCTACCCGAGGACTGGGAAGCCGATCGCGTCCGCCTACTGGCCGCCCTTCGACGCCGGCCTGTCACCACAGCCACCGCCGTGGCCGCGTCCGCAGTGGCGGNNCCGCCGATCCGGGGTGGCCCGACTCACCCGTCGTCGGGTGGGAACACCCGAGCCTGGCCCGCCAGGTGGGCCGGGCGGTGCACGCCGCCTTGGCCGATGTCGACCTGGCCACCGGCCGCGACGCG
>PKWD01000266.1:0-11038 GCA_003131945.1 Acidimicrobiaceae bacterium | reverse complement strand
GGCCGGCCGGCCGGCCAAGTGGCCCGCGCCCGGGCGCTGTGGCAGGGCGTGGCGGCCCACGAGTCAGAAGTGGCGGCCATGGTCGAGCGCGCCCTGACCAGTCCGACGGTGAAGCGCGCCGCGTCTCGCCGGCACTGGCGGGAGATGTACGTGACGGTTCCCGCCGGCGACGGTANNTTGGAGCAAGACGACGGTCTTGTCGTCGTCGACTACAAGACCGAACGCATCCAAAGCGGGCAGGGCCTGGCCGAGATCGTCGCCACCTACCGGCTCCAGCTGGCGGCATACGCCGTGGCGCTCGAGTCGTCGACCGGCCTCCAGGTGCAGCGGTGCGTGCTCGTCTTCGTCGGTGGCGCTGAACCTTTGGAACATGTGCTCGAAGGAGACGACCTCGCCGCCGCCCGGGTCGAGGCCCGTCGAGTGGCCGACGCCCTCGTCACCACCTGAACGAGACGCTTCAGCCTTCGGCCGCACCCGGAAGCTCGGTGTGCTCCCCGCCTGAACCTTCGAGCAATTCCAACCCCGGTGCATGCTCGGCCACGGGTCGCACGGCCCCGCTCAACTCGGGTGACTGCAAACTGCGTGCCACCGCGTCCACCTGGTCGAGCATCGGCACTTCCTTGTCCGACCCGCCCACCCCGAGCTCCTGGAACCGACGCGCCTGCGGCATCACGTTGCGTTCGAGCGACCCGACCGCCTTGTTGAACGCATCGACGGCGCCGCTCAGGCTGCGTCCGGTCCGCGCCATGTGCTCCCCGAACGTGGCCAACCGCTTGTAGAGCTCGCGGCCGATCTGCTGTACCTCGCGCGCGTTCTCGGCCAGAGCGTCCTGCTGCCATCCGTAGGCCACGGTGCGCAGAAGCCCGATCAACGTCGTCGGTGTCGCCAACAGCACGTGGTTCGTCACCGCGTGTTCGAGCAGCGACGAGTCGTGTTCGAGGGCGGCGGCGAGCAGCGGGTCGCCCGGNNCGTCTTGCGGGTGGCGTCGTCGGTGGCGTCGGTGGCGTCGAGGAACGCCTGCATGGGTACCTTGGCATCGACGACGACCTGCTTGGCGCCGGGCAGGTGGACGACCATGTCGGGGCGCAGCCGTCCCTCCTCCCCTTCGGTGTGGACCTGCTCGTCGAAGTCGCAGTGCTCGAGCATGCCCGCCATCTCCACCACCCGACGCAACTGCATCTCGCCCCATCGGCCGCGGGTGGCCGGTGAGCGCAAGGCGGTCACCAGGTTCCGGGTCTCTCCCTGGAGACGATCCTGGGACTCCGACAGCTGCTGCACCTGCGCGCTCAGCCCCGTGTAGGCACGCTGGCGTTCGAGCTCGAGTAACCGCAGACCTTGTTCGTAGCGACCGAGCTGGTCGGCCAACGGGGTCAACAACTGCTCGATGGCCTGCCGACGCTGGTCGAGGTCACCCTGGGCGGCTTGACGCGCCTCCATGAGGCGGGCGTCGGCCAGCGCCAGGAATTGGGCGTTGTTCTGCTCGAGCGCCTTGGTCGACAACTCGGCGAAGACGCCGGCCGCCAGCTCGCGTGCTTCCTCGTGCGTGGATTGGCGTTCAGCCGCCGTCGCCCGCTCCTGATCGAGGAGGGTGCGGAGCCGCACCACCTCGGCATCGGCCGACGACGACGACGCCCCATGCTGCGATCGGAGCGCCGAGACCCGTTGCGACAGGCGAACGGACGACACCACCAGCACGGCCGCGCCCCCCACGGCCGCGCCCGCCACGATCCCGACGATGAGTCCGACGATCACGAGAGCCAGTTCCAGGCATTCATGGATGTCCTTCCGGGCCGGCCCAACGGGTCACCGGCGCTACCCCGCTGAGCTTACGAGGGGGGTGTAACGCTCATGATGATGATCACGGCCCCGTGAGGGTATGAAACAGCCGCGGTGCTGGTCACGGGTCATAGCGCGTCCCTCCACGAGGCGGAGGCGGTAGCGTCGGCAGTGATGCACAAAGCCACCGGGGCCGATGCCACCGGGGCACTGGCCGAGGGGTCGAGCGCCCACGCCGAGCCCGGCACCGAGAACGCGGTTACGGCCGGGCCCGGCACCGATCGCACCCCCGGTGTCGACGGCCACCGGGGACCGCTCGAGGGTTTCTCGGTCGATGAGCTCACCGAGGACTTCCGACTGTCCTGTGTGTCGCGCGCCCTCGACGACCGGGAGATCCTTCTCCAGAAGCAGAGCCGCGTCTTCTTCCAGATCTCGGGAGCCGGGCACGAGATCCTCCTGGTGTCACTGGCCCGGTCGCTGCGTCCCGCCTACGACTGGTTCTTTCCTTATTACCGCGACCGCGCCCTCGTTCTCGCCCTGGGGGTGACGCCGCTCGACATCCTCCTGGAGGCGGTGGGCTCCTCGGAAGATCCCGCCTCGGGGGGTCGGCAGATGCCGTGCCACTGGGGTGACGCGGCCAAGAACATCGTGACCCAATCGAGCCCCACGGGCAGCCAGTGCCTTCCGGCGGTGGGGTGCGCGGAGGCCGGCCGCTACCTGGCCCGACGACCGGATCTGCCGGGGTGCCGCACGTACGGCGACGAACTCACCTATGTATCGCTCGGCGAGGGGACGACGTCGGAGGGCGAGTTCTGGGAGANNGCCGACAACGGCTACGCCATCTCGGTGCGGTCCGCCGACCAGGCGCCGGCGCCGGTGTCAGAGCTGGTGCGGGGTTTCCGGGGGCTGGCGGTGGCCACGGTGGACGGATGGGATTACGCGGCCTGTCGCGCCGTCGGGGCCCGGGCGGTGGCCCGGGTGCGCGCCGGCGAGGGGCCGGGTCTCATCCATGCCCGGGTCACCCGTCCCTACTCCCACTCGGCGGCCGATTCCCAGGCCAAGTACCGCGGGGCCGACGAGTTGGCCCGTGAACTGGCCCACGACCCCATCGACACCTTCGAACGGGCCCTCGTGAGCGCTGGCGTCCTCACGATGGCCGAAGCGCAGGCCATCCGGGCCGAGGCCAAAGAGACCGTGGCCCGGGCGGCCGACGAAGCTCTCGGCGCCCCGCGTCCGGACCCCGCCACCGTGACCGACCACGTCGTGAGTCTGTCCACCTCCGATGGCGGCCAACCCGGCGCTCTCCCCGGCCCCGTCCCCGACCCGGCCGCCGAGCCCGTGCTCATGGCCGACGCCATCGGTCAGACCCTGCATGAACTCCTGGCCGCCGACGAACGGATCCGGATCTTCGGAGAAGACGTCGCCGACGCTGATGACGACGTGCTCGACGACGTCGAGGGCAAGGGCGGGGTGTTCGGTGTCACGAGAGGACTGCAACGTCGCTTCGGGTCGGCGCGCTGTTACAACACCCCTCTGGCCGAATCCAACATCATCGGTCGCGGCGTGGGCCAGGCACTGCGCGGACTGCGCCCGTGCGCCGAGATCCAGTTCTTCGACTACATCTGGCCGGCCATGCAGCAGCTGCGCAGCGAGGTGGCCACCATCCGTTGGCGCTCGAACGGGGCCTTCACCTGCCCGCTCGTGGTACGGGTCGCCATCGGCGGGTATCTGACGGGCGGCGGCATCTGGCACTCCCAGAGCGGGGAGTCGATCTTCGCCCACATCCCGGGCCTGATCGTGGCGTTTCCCTCGCGCACCCGCGACGCCGTCGGTCTGTTGCGTACCGCCTTCGCGTCGGAGGACCCCGTGCTCTTCCTCGAGCACAAACATCTCTACCGGCAGCGCTACGCCGCCGACCCGTTCCCCGAACAGCGATGGATGCTGCCCTTCGGTCGGGGGGCGGTGGCCCGTCCCGGTCGCGACCTCACCATCGTCACGTGGGGTGCCACCGTCCAGAAGTCCCTCGTCGCCGCCACCGAGCTGGCCGCCGAGGGTTGCAGTGCCGAGGTGATCGACCTGCGGACCATCGCCCCGTGGGACCGTGAGCTCGTGGCCGAGTCGGTCGAGCGCACGAGCCGGCTGCTCGTGGTCCACGAGGACACCCTCACGGCCGGATTCGGTGGCGAGGTCGCCGCCTGGGTGGCCGAGCACTGCTTCTGGGCTCTGGACGCCCCGGTCACACGGGTGGCGGCCACCGACACGTTCGTCGCCTACGAACCGTCGCTGGAGGAGGCGATCCTCCCTCAGGTCTCCGACATCACCGCCGCCGCCCGGACCCTGGCCGCTCACTGACCCCCCATGGGCGGCACCGACTCTCATGGAGGGCACTGAGGCTCATGGACAGCACCGAGGACCGCCCCGGGCAACGTCCCATGGGCCATGTCGTGGTGATCGGCTGCGGGTTCGCCGGGCTCGCCGCGGCCAGGCACCTGGCCGGACAGCGCGTGGAGGTGACGCTGGTCGATCAGCACAACTTCCACACCTTCCTGCCATTTCTCTACCAGGTGGCGACGGCGGGACTCGATCCGGCCGACGTCGCCTACCCCGTCCGCACCATCTTCCGGCGCAGTCCCAACATCATCTTCCGTCACGGCCGCGTCGAGTCGGTCGATCTCGAGACTCGTCGGGTGACACTCACCGACGGCTCCACTTTGGACTACGACCACTTGATCGTGGGAACCGGCGCCACGGCCGGGTTCTTCGGCATCGCCGGCGCCGCCGAGCACACCCGGCCGCTCTATACACTCGGCGACGCCCGTCGGTTGCGCAACGCCGTCCTGTCCACTCTGGAGGCGGCCGACGCCCATCCCGAGGACTACGACGGTGGCGCCCCCACCTTCGTCGTCGTCGGAGGCGGCGCCACCGGGGTCGAGACGGCGGGGGCGCTCATGGAGCTCCTCAAGGTCTCGATCAGTCAGGACCGGCTGCGCATCGACCCCCGACGCACCCGCGTCGTGCTCCTCGACGCCGCCGACGGCTTGCTGTCGGGCTTCACCGGTGCACTCGGTCGCTACGCTCGGGAGACGCTGAGCTCGCGCGGCGTGATCGTCCGTCTGGGCGAGCCGGTACAGGAAGTGACGCCGAAGGGCGTTCGTCTCAAAAGCGGTGAGTGGATCGGCGCCGCCGTCGTGGTGTGGGCCGGTGGGGTCACCGTGAACGGCACCCTGGCCGGTGCGCTACCGGTCGACCACGGCCGCGGCGGTCGGGTGACAGTGGAGGACGACCTGTCTCTCACCGGCCACCGCGAGGTTTCTGTCGTCGGTGACGCGGCCGCCGTACCGTGGGCACCCGGTCGGTCCGACCCCTGCCCGCAGTTGGCTCAGGTGGCGATCCAGTCCGGCACCCACGCCGGCCGTCAGGTTCTCCGGCGCCAGGCGGGCCGGACCACCGAGTCGTTCACCTACAAGGACAAGGGGATGATGGCGGCCATCGGTCGCCGCGCGGCGGTGGCGCAGCTGCCCGACGGACTTGTGATGCGGGGGACCCTCGGATGGCTGGCCTGGCTCGGATTGCACATCCTCTACCTGATCGGATTCCGCAACCGCCTGATCGTATTGGTGAACTGGTGGTGGCGTTACGTGAATTGGCCGGGGGGGCCACGGCTCATCGATGCCGATGTCGACTCCCCCGATTAATGTCCGCCCGAACGAACAGCGTGGACCACAGGGGGACGTCGTGGGTGACCTGACCGTTGAAGTCGATCCCGCCGCCGTCGGTCTCGATGGGCAGCGTCTCGATCGTCTCGATGCCCACTTCGCCCGGTACGTCGACAGCGGGCTCCTCCCTGGATGGCTCATCATGGTGACCCGTGAGGGTCGTGTCGCGCACCTGGCCACCTATGGACAGCGCGACGTCGAAGCGCACCAACGGGTCGAGAACGACACATTGTTCCGGCTGGCCTCGATGACCAAACCGGTGACGTCGGTGGCGGCCATGATGCTCTACGAACAGGGGGTCTTCGAGTTGAAGGACCCCGTCAGCCGATTCATACCCTCCTTCGCCGACGTCCGGGTGTGGCGCTCGGGCTCGGCCACCAACCCCGTCACCGACCCCGTGATCGAGCCCGTCCGCATCTGGCACCTCCTCACCCACACGGCCGGGCTCACCTACGGCTTCCACTACTCCCACCCCGTCGATGCCATGTACCGCCACGCCGGCTTCGAATGGGGGTCGCCCCCGGACATGGACCTCGCCGGATGCTGCGATGCCTGGGCGGGATTGCCCCTGCTGTTCCAACCGGGTCGCGAATGGAACTACTCGGTCGCCACCGACGTCCTCGGGCGCGTGGTCGAGGTCGCCTCGGGGCAACCGCTCGACCGATTCTTCTCCGATCACATCTTCGGACCCCTGGGCATGACCGACACCGGATTCTCCATCGACGAGCCGGCGCTCGAACGCATGGCGGCGCCCTACGTCCCGGCCCCGGGCACCAGAACGGCGAGGCGCCTCGACGCCGTGGGGGGGTCGCCGACGCAGACCCCGACATGTCTCTCGGGAGGGGGGGGGACTCATCGGCAGCGCCCACGACTACCACCGGTTCATGCAGATGCTCCTGGGCGGCGGCGAACTCGACGGTGCCCGGCTG
The DNA here is from genome assembly GCA_003131945.1 of Acidimicrobiaceae bacterium. The sequence goes on along the minus strand of PKWD01000266.1, from coordinate 4,617 downwards.
CTCGGCACCCGGACGGTGTCCTACATGACCCGCAACCACCTCCCGGGCGATGTCGACCTCGAGGCCTTCGGTCGTCCTCTGTTCGCCGAGACGACCTTCGACGGCATCGGCTTCGGCCTCGGCTTCTCGGTCATGTTGGATCCCGTGAAGAACAAGGTGCTGGCCGGAGCGGGCGAGTACTCGTGGGGCGGGGCGTTCAGCACCGCCTTCTTCGTCGACCCGGCCGAGAAGATGACAGCTCTGTTCATGACCCAGCTGCTGCCGTCGAGCACGCACCCGATCCGGTCCCAGCTACGGCAGCTCGTGTACCAGGCCCTCGTCGGCTGATTGTCCGACCCGTTGGCTGTCCGGTCGTCCGGCGGCCGAGAGATCCACGTCGAGGGCCAGGGTCAGGCACCGACACCCGCCGCCCGCCTTCAGGAACTCTCCGACCGGTGACACCGCCACCGACAGGCCGGCGTCCTCCAGGATGCGACCCAGACGCGGTGTGCAGCTGGGCATGACGATCACGTCGCCCACCACGACGGAGTTGGCGCAGAACGACGACGCCTCATCATCGGTCAACCACAACGGTTCGGGGACGAGCTCCTCCAACACCCGGCAGCCGTAGCGGTCGAGGCCCTGAGGGGCGATGAGGGCGCGCCGCTCGTCGACCGGACAAAAGACCAGATCCACGTGATAGAAGCGCTCGTCGACGAGTTCCACCGTCCGCACCGGCACACCGAGGAGGGCGCTCAGATTCGTCTGGGCCCCGACGGACGACCGTGTGCGGTATCCGGCCACGAGCACCGGCCCCCGGGTGGCGGCTGGATCGGCCCCGAACGGCAGCACGTCTCCCGCCCCTTCGAAGGGCTCGTCGCCCGCCAGGGGCGAGACGTGGAATCCCCGGGCCGAGAACCATGCGATGTCATGGACGGACTCCCCTTGGCGTTCGGGGTGAAGAAAGCGGCTGGGAACGAACACGTCCCGGTCGACGACGCCGGCATTGGCGGTGAAGACGAGGTCGGGGAGCCCGGCCACGGGCTCGAGGAACTCGAGCTCGGCCCCGGCGGTCCGCAACGTCGTCACCAGACCGTCGTGCTCGGCCAGGGCCACGTCGGGATCGGGATGGACCTGCACGTGCATGTAAGGGTTGATCTCGTAGGCCACGGTGAAGTGGACGGGTCGGCAGAGCAGAAAACGGCGACCCCATCCGAGGGCGGTCATGGCCCGGGCTGCTGTTCGGGGCCGCACAGACGGTCGGCCAGCTCGCCCATGAAGAGGCCGACATCGGTGACGATGCCGAGGGCCTGGTGGCTGCCGCGGTCGGCCAGCTTGGTGACGACCGCCTGGTTGATGTCGACACAATACGTCTCCACCCCCGCCGGCAGGAGGTTGCCGGTGGCGATGGCATGCAGAGTGGTGGCCAGCATCACGGCCACGTCGACATCATCGAGACGGGCCCGCATGGCATCGGCGGCGGCCACGGTGTCGGAGATCACATCGGGAAGGGGTCCGTCGTCGCGCACCGAACCGCCGAGCACGAAGGGAACACCCGCCCGCACGCACTCGTAGAGGACGCCGCCGCCCAGCCACCCCGACTCCACGGCGGCGGCGATGGACCCGAAACGACGGACCTCGTTGATGACGCGGAGATGGTTGGCGTGGCCGTGCTCGGCCAGGATCCCTTCGCCCAGGGACACGCCGAGCGAGGTACCGAGGACGTTGGACTCGATGTCGTGGGTGGCGAACCCGTTGCCGGCGAACAGGAGCTGCACCCACCCGTCGCGCACCAACCGCGCCAGGGCCGGGGCGGCGCCGGTGTGGACCACGGCGGGCCCGCACACAGCCAGGACCCGGCCTCCGCCCGCCCCCCGTTCACGGCGGTGGCGCGCGTCCCGGATGCTGGCCGCCACCCGGGCCAGGCTCACCGCCTTGGGCTTCTCCGAGGAGACCTCGGACGTCATGAAGCCGAACGTGTCGCCGTCGTCGGCCCGGGTCGGGTTCTCCACCCGGACCCCGCGCCATCCGACCACCACTTGTTCCCCCGCATGCACCCGGTGCATGGGAACCATGCGCACACGCCCGACATCGGCGCCCGCCGTCGACGGGGCCGGGTCGACGACGAGGGCGCAGTCCATCTCCGGGCGCCCGCTCTGTATCCAGCGACCGTCCACCCGTACCCAGGTGACCAGGTTCGTCGTCGAATAGAACTCGGCCGGCAACACGCCGTCGACCGGCGCCGCCACGACCTCGGCGTCCGAAGCGTCCTCCCGGTTGACCCCGTGGACCTGCACCTCGGCCAGCAAGGCGTCGAGGGCAGGCTCGTCGGCGGCGCTCACCCGGATCCGCACGTGGCTCTCGTCGAGCGAAGTGGTCCCCATCTCGAGCTCGAGGATCTCGTAGGAGGCGCCGGCGTCGACGATGGTGTCAAGGACCTTGGCCAGGAGCAGGGAGTCGACCACATGGCCGTCGAGGCGGACGATCTCCGAAGTGACCCCCTGGTCTGCGGCGCTCATGGGACCTCTCGTTTCCGGGGCCGCACCAGGCGGGCCGCCCCTGGCCGGCATCACCCCACCGACGGTACCGTCCCGGGATCAAGGGGGACCGGATGTTGCGCCGTCGATCTGCCGGTGGGACTAGAGCGTTGTCCGACGGTTGTGATTCGAGGCGCCGTCCACCGGGCAGCGGTACGGTGGCGTCGTGGCCCGGCTCTTCTCCATCGGCGGTTCCGACAACGTCTCCGAGAGCCTCGATCGCATAGACCGCGAGATCATCCAGCTGTTCGCCCTGGTCGGAGAAGGTGTGGCCGGGGCCACCCACTCACTGCTGGCCGGCGACCGCGAGGCGGCCCGGGTGTTGGCCGANNAGATGATCGACACCCTGTACCTCGAGGTCGAGCAACTGGCCCAGCAGCAGCTGGCTCAGAGGGCGACCGGCCCGGAGGAGCTGCGCTACCTGGTGGCCGTCCTGCGGATGCTTCCCGACCTCGAGCGCAGCGGTGACCTGGCCGAGCACGTGTCGCGGAGGGCGGTGCGCGGGCTCGGCATGGAGCTGTCCCACCGGGCCCGCGGACTGGTCGAACAGATGGGCGAGGTGGCGAGCGAGATGTGGCGGGCCACGGCCGACGCCTACGCCGACCGTTCCCCCGATGTGGCCGAGCATGTCGAGTCGCTCGACGACGAGCTCGACGAGCTGCACGTCACCCTGACAGCCGAGATCGCCAGCGGCTCGATGCCNNGCTTCTACGAGCGCTTCGGCGATCACGCCGTCAATCTGGCCCGACGCATCACCGTCATCTCCGGGCGCGCCGCGCCGGGACGCCGGTAGCGCGAGACCCGCTCAGCTCGAGGGCCGGTGCCGTGGGGGCGCAGGTCGGAGAACGGCCTCAGGAACGACGCGCCAGAAGCTCTTCGGCGATCTGCACGGCATTCAATCCGGCACCCTTGCGCAGATTATCCCCCGAGACGAAGAGGGCCAGGCCGTGGGGCACCCCCGGATCGCGCCGCACCCTCCCGACGAAAGCCGGATCGGCCCCGGCCGAGGCCAGGGGAGTGGGGACGTCTACGTACTGCACACCCGGGGCCACCCGGAGCAGGGCGATGGCGTCCTCGACGCTGAGGGGACGCTCGAATTCGGCGTTGATGGAGAGACTGTGGCCGGTGAAGACCGGCACCCGGACGCAGGTTCCCGAGACGGCCAGATCGGGAATGCCCAGGATCTTGCGGGACTCGTCACGGAGCTTCTGCTCTTCGTTGGTCTCCCGTGACCCATCGTCGACCAACGTGCCCGCCAAGGGCAGGACATTGTGGGCCACCGGCCCGGCGAAGACCGCCGGTGGGGGGAACTCGACCGCCGCCCCGTCGAAGGTGAGCGCCACGGCACCCTCGACCGTTTTGGCCAGTTGCTCCTCGAGCTCCTGCACACCGGTGGGTCCCGCCCCCGACACGGCCTGATACGTCGAGATCACCAGTCGCGTCAGACCCGCCTGGCGGTGCAGAGGCGCCAACACCGGCATGAACACCATGGTCGTGCAGTTCGGGTTGGCGACGATGCCCTTGGTGATCACGCCGAGGGCGGCGGCGTTCACCTCCGGAACCACGAGCGGCACGTCGGGGTCCATGCGCCAGGCGGAGGAGTTGTCGATGACAATGGCCCCGGCGGCGGCCACCCGTGGAGCGAGTTGGCGCGACGAGGCGGCCCCGGTCGACATCAGGGCTATGTCGATGCCGCCGTAATCGGCGGTGGCGGCGTCCTCGACGTCGATCTCGCCGCCCGCCCACGGCAACCGGCGCCCGACCGACCGCGACGAGGCCAGGAAGCGGATCTCGTCCACCGGGAAGGCACGCTCGGCCAGGACGGAACGGATGATCGTCCCCACCTGGCCTGTCGCTCCAATGACCGCTATTCGCACACCGCAAATCCTACGTGACGCCCGTCTCCTATCGGACACGACACCCGGGCCCCGGGGGGTCTCGGGCGGGCCATGGGTTAGTCCGAGAGCTCGAAGGCGGCATGCAGGATCCGGACCGCCTCTTCGACGCGGTCGGCCCGCACGACACAGGAGATCCGGATGGAGGACGTGGAGATCATCTCGATGTTGATCCCGGCGTCGGCCAGGGTCTCGAACATGGTGGC
>PKWD01000101.1 GCA_003131945.1 Acidimicrobiaceae bacterium | reverse complement strand
TCGCCGTCTGCCCGCCGAAGGCGAGCATCACCCCACGCAGTTGTCGCGTGAGGGCCGTCGCTTCGACCTCGTCGGCGCCCGGCGGCTCGAACACGGGGAGTTCTAGAGTGCCGTCGGTATGACGACGATCTATCACGACGACGACGGTGATCTCGCTGACCTCGCGGGCGCCACGGTGGCCGTGGTCGGCTACGGCAACCAGGGCCGCTCCTGGGCCCTCAACCTCCGCGACTCCGGACTCGACGTCCTCGTCTGCGTCCGGGCCGACCCGACCAGAGACACCGCCGAGGCCGACGGCTTCGCCGCCAGCGACCTCGAGGGGGCGAACGACGCCGACGTGATCTGCGTCCTCGTCCCCGACGACGTCATCCCCAGCCTGCCCCTGGCCCCCCGCCCCGATGCGCTGGTGATCGTGGCCAGCGGGTACACCCTGGCTTTCGGGAGGCTCGACCCAGCGTGCGACGCCGGCATGGTGGCGCCCCGCATGCTCGGGCCCGAAGTCCGTCGCTGTTACCTCGAGGGCGTCGGGTTCATCACGGCCGTGGGGATCCATGGCGACGCCACCGGAACGGCCCGGGCCCGTGTCCTGGCCGTGGCCAAGGCCATCGGAGGGCTGCGCCAAGGGGCCATAGAGCTCACCCCCACACAGGAGGCGGTCCTCGACCTGGCCGTCGAGCAGGCGATGGCCCCGGCGCTGCGAAGCGTCAGCGAGTCGTTCGTCCAGGTCATGCTGGAGCAGGGAATCCCCATCGAGGCCATCGTCACCGAGCTGGTGCTCTCAGGGGAGGTGGAGCGGACCTACCGCCTGGTGCGGCTGGAAGGTGGCGCGGCGCAGATGGCGTACCACTCACCGACGAGTCAGTACGGCCAGCTGTCCCGAGCCGGCCGCTACGGACACCTCGACCTCCTCTCCACCATGCGGGAGCTGGTCGACGACATCGCGTCCGGACGCTTCGCCGACGAATGGGACGCCGAGAGAGACGCCGGCTACCCGCAGTTCGAGGCTCTGCGGGCCAAGGCCATGGCACCGGAGATCCTGGCCTTCGAGGCCGACCTCCGGTCCAAGCTGGGCGAGGGTGCCGCCGCCACCTGAGCTATTCGACTCCTCCCGCGCCGCCTTGGTTACCATCGCGCTCCCCTCTCCGACGACCGGTCCATCCAAATCAGAGGTCTGGCGGACGGTGGACCTGATCCCCGCTCGGCGTGCCAAGATCCGGAGATGTTGGCCAACCGGGTGACCGCGCTCCTCGGAGTCGAGATCCCCATCGTCCAGGCCCCCATGGGATGGATCGCCCGCTCGACGTTGGCCTCCGCCGTCTCCAACGCCGGGGCCATGGGGATCATCGAGACCTCGTCGGGAGAACTCGACGTCATCCGGGACGAGATCGCCAAGATGAAGGACCTCACCGACAAGCCCTTCGGGGTGAACATCGCCCAGGCCTTCGTGGCCGACCCGACCGTCATCGTGGAATTCGTGATCTCCCAGGGGGTGCGCTTCGTCACCACCTCGGCCGGCAGCCCGACGAAGTACACCGCCCAGCTGAAAGACGGCGGCCTCACCGTCTTTCACGTCATCCCCACCCTCCGGGCGGCCGAGAAGGCCGTCAACGCCGGGGTCGACGGCCTCATCGTCGAGGGCGGCGAAGGGGGTGGCTTCAAGAACCCGCGACCGGTCTCGACCATGGTCCTCCTGCCCTCGGTGACCAAGGCTTTCGATCTTCCCGTGATCGCCGCCGGTGGCTTTCTCGACGGGGCCACGATGGCGGCGGCGCTGGCCCTCGGCGCCGAGGGCGTCCAGTTGGGGACGGCCATGGTGTCCTCGACCGAATCACCGGTCCACGCCGGCTGGAAGCGGGCCATCATCGAGGCCACCGAGACCGACACCGTGTTCCTGAACGGCCATTCCTCGCCGGGGCTGCGGGCCCTGCGGACGCCCTACAGCGAACGCCTCGAGGCCGACCACACCAACAACGCCATGGCCTCCTTCGGCAGCGTGCCTGACGTCTACTTCGGTGGCGACCTCGACGCCGGGATCGCCCTCGGCGGTCAGGTGGCGGGGCGCATCACCGCCAGCCGGCCCGTGGCCGACATCATCAGGGACTGCGCTGGCGACTGTGAAGACATCCTGCGGGCCCTGGCCGACAGATACGTCGACCGCTGATTCACGCCATGGTGGCCAGGATCTCTTCGACGATCTCAGCGGTGGTATCCGGGTGCAAGAAGGCGAACCTCGCCACCGTCTCGCCTTCCCACGTCGTAGGTGTGACAAAGGCCACCTGATCGGCCAGGAGCTGCGCCGACCATCGGTGGTAGTCGGCCGCCTGCCACCCGCGCCGTCGGAACAACACGATCGACAGCCCAGGTTCGCGCACGAGCTCCACGTGCTCGGCCGAAGCTATNNAGCGCCGATTCCACGGCGGCGCTGTAGGCGTCGGTGCCGTGCACCGCCAGGGAGAACCACAGCGCCAGGCCCCGGGCCCTGCGGGTGAGGTGATAGGCGTAGTCGCTCGGATTCCAGGCCGAGTCGGTGTGAAAGACGTCCAGATAACTGGCCTTCTGCGTGTGGACCTCCTTGGCCAGCCGCGGATCCCGGTAGATCAGTGCAGCGCAGTCGAACGGTGCGAAGAGCCACTTATGGGGGTCCACCACGAATGAGTCGGCCCGCTCGATGCCGGAGAAGTGACGGCGGGCACTGGGCGCCAGAAGGGCCGCACCCCCGTAGGCCCCGTCAACGTGGAACCAGAGGCCCCGTTGCCCGGCCACCTCGGCGATCCCGGCCAGATCGTCGACGATTCCCGCGTTCGTGGTCCCCGCCGTGGCCACGACGGCGACGACGTCGCCACGGTGGCGATCTCCGGCCAACGCCCGCTCCAGGTCCTCGCCCGTCAGACGGTGGTCCTTGGTGGGCACCACGAACTCCGCCATGTCGAGCATCTTCAGGGCATTGCGGATCGACGAGTGTGTCTGGTCGCTCACCGCCACCCGGGGGCGCCGCCGCCGGCCTCGACGCCCCGGTGCGGTATCGCGCGCCACCGCCAGAGCCGAGAGGTTGGCCGCAGATCCTCCGGACAGGAACACTCCTCCCGCCCCGGGAGGCATGCCGGCCAGGTCGGCCAGGACCCGCAGGACCTGATTTTCCGCCGCCACGGCGCCGGCGGCCTCCAACCACGACGTTCCCTGGAGAGACGAGCACGACACGATCATGTCGAAAAGCATCGACGCCCGAGTGGGCGCGGCGGGAATGAAGGCGAGGAATCTCGGACTGTCGCAGGAGATGACGGCCGGGGCCAGATGGTCGGCGAAAATCTGCAAGACCTTCCCGGGGTCGTTCCCCTCGGGACGGAAAAGCCCGGAGAGCGCCGCGTCGAGCGTTTCCTTGTCACCGGAGAAGTCCAGAGAGACAGGATCGAGCGACAGCCGCATCTTGCAGTAGTCGAAGACAAGATCCCCCATGCCGGGGTCGTAGCGGAACATCTCGTGACTCATGCCGGACAGCTTGGCTGATCGGGCCGGGAGGCGCAGTTCTTCACAGTCGGCCTGGCGGCCGACGAGCGCCCGCTCTCTATCTGAGAAGGGCACTCAGCTCACGATCGGGGCTCCCTTCACCACCGTAGAGCGGGCTACAGGGCACCTGGGAGAGCCACAGGCTCAGTTCGACCAGGTCGATCAGGTCGTGGCGCCATCGGTAGGCGTCGGCCAGATGGGAGAACTCGTTCATGATGCCAAGGACGCTGCGACTGGCCGTCTTGGCCAGGATCCATTCGTCCATCGACTCGAGCTCAGCGGCCAGGGTGGTCCGGTTGACCCCGATCCGCCCGGCCACTTCACCGAATGAACCACGCAGCCGTTCGACAGCCGATGCCGCAGGCGCCAGGGGGACGAGGACGGGGAGCAGGGTCCGCTCGTTCACGAACACCGCCACCTGTGGACGCCAGAACCAGACGTTCACGTACCAATCGCCCAGGAGACCGGAGGAGGTGACGTCACCGGCAGCCGGGCGACCGGCCCGATCGAGAAATTTCTTCGTCCCCCGGACGACGATCATCGGCCGCTTATCCTGCCAGGTTCACCGACACGTGGCTACCAGACCCGGCCATGGCCGTGTCAGTGAAAGCCCACCATTAGCAGCGATAGACCCGCTCTGCGTTGCTGGCAAAGAGCGTCCCTCATGATGCGCTGTCGAAGCCGGCCGTAACGGCGCTGAACGCGGTGTAGAGCTCGTCGAAGGTGCCGGACCGCTCTCGCCAGTGAGCGTCGTCGTTCCCTCGAACGACGTGGGCATCGACGCGGCGACGGCTGGCGTCGGGGCGCTCGGGACCGTCCGCGGCAAAGGGATCGGCGTTGCCTCCGTTTCGTTTCTCACCGTCTACCGGATGGCCGAGCTTCTAGGTGAGCCCACTGGTACAGGAAATTCATCCTGAGCCCGTGCCTGGTCTTGGGGACTCAGGGCCTATCCGCCATCTCCGGTCCAGAACCCTACGTCCGGTGCCGATACCTCGATCAACTCCATGACAACGGGACCCGTTCATTCTTCGGCTGACAACGAACCACCAGCGAAAGACGAATCCGGCCCCGACCGGCCGGTGGGCGGGCAGGAAACTGAAGGGGATCACACGCCTCGGTCCCGCTGGCATCCGGGAGTCCCGCTGATGCTGATCCTCGTCGTCTTGCTCCCCCTGCTTTCGACGGGAATCTTCGTCGGATTGAAAGGTGCCTCGGGATGGACGTTTCGTGAGAAGGCTCAGGTGGTGGCGAGGGACGCCTCCGAACTGCAAACGGTCGCCTCCGCCCGGGCAGAGCTGAACTCCTTGGTCGTACCGCTGTCGGCCGTGTCCTACGCCTCGAGCGTCGGCATCAGCGAGACGACCCTGGACCGCCTTCTCAAGCCCACTGTCCCATTTGCAGTCCAGCTGGCACAGGGCACGGACAAGATCGGCGACTTCACCACGTTCTCATCGACCCCCGTCCTCCGGGCAGACGTTGCCCAGTTGCACGTGATCATCCCCC
>PKWD01000443.1:2190-5733 GCA_003131945.1 Acidimicrobiaceae bacterium | reverse complement strand
GACGCCGCGTCGACGCGTCCCGGCTATGGGCCGAGAGGTGACGACACCGTCTCGCAGGCGCACCATGGGCTCGGGCGACGACCCCACCACGGTGCACTCTGAACCCCGTACGAAGTACAGATAGGGACTCGGATTGACAAGGCGCAGGGCGCGGTAGAAATCGAATGGATCCGCCTCGAGATCGAGATCGAAGCGCTGGGACAGCACCACCTGGAAGATGTCACCCGCCGTGATGTGTTCCTTGGCCACGGCGACGGCATCTGCGAAAGCGACCGGAGCCATCGTCCTCACAGGAATGGGCATCTCCTCCGCCAAATCAGGCAACTCCGTGGCCGGCTCATCGAGCGGTCGGAAGAGATCGGCGGCCAGTTCCTGCAACCGTTCGTCGGCACGACCATAGGCGTCGGTGGCGTCGGCTTCGGACCACCCGTCCTCCACCACGACGTTGTCCACCAAGACGACTCGCTGGCGCCAGTGGTCGAACGCGCACAATTGACCGATCACCATCAGTAGGGCGTCAGGGAAGCCAAGGTCGTCGGGAGGGGCGTCGGGCAGCTGTTCCACCTCGCGTACGACGTCATAGCCGAGGTAGCCGACAAGGCCGCCGTGCAAAGGTGGCAGATCGGCGAATTCGGGCGAGCGGTACGCGCCGAGGAGTGCTTCCAAGGTGGCGAACAGGCCCTCACCGGTGCGGGCCGCGACCTCGGGCGCGAGGACCAAGGGCCCCGAGGACGTTACATTTTGATCCCTGGCCACGAGGGTGGTGAGCGGTCGGCGACCCACGAACGAATAGCGCCCCCACCGCTCTCCTCCTTCCACGGACTCGAGCAGGAACCCGGGCTGCTCCCCCACCGTTTGCAGGAAGGCACCGACAGGGGTGATGGTGTCGGCCACCAGGTCCCGCCACACGGGGATGATGCGATGTTGGCGAGCCAGCGCACAGAAGGCGTCGCGGCCGGGTCGGCAGGCGTGAAGGGCCCGAGCTGCCATCACCCGGGCACGGGCGTCCCGGCGTCGACTCCGCCGGCACCCCCGCCGCCGTCACCAAAGGCNNGGTATGGCAGGCGCCGGCACCGTCCTGATCGACAGTCACGAGCAGGGCATCACCGTCACAGTCATAATGCACGCCGCGCACCCACTGGCGGTCGCCCGACGTCTCCCCCTTGCACCAATATTCCTGTCGGCTGCGACTCCAGAACCATGACCGACCGCTCGACAGTGTCCGTCGCAAGGCCGTCTCGTCCATGTACCCGACCATCAGGACGGCGCCGTCGGTGGCGTCCTGGACGACGGCAGGGACAAGCCCATCCAGACCGAACCGGATGGCGGCCATGTCCTGCTCGCTGAACGAAACCGGTGTCGGGACACGTCCCGCCACGGTGTAGGGCGCGGCGTCGCCGGTGCCAGATCGGGTCTCCGTCAACGGTGACCTCTCACAGGTACAGCCCGGTGCCGCCGTCGATACGTTCCGAGGCCACCGCATGGATATCACGCTCCCGCAACATGACGTACTCGTCGCCTTGGACCTCGACCTCGAAGCGGTCCTCGGGATTGAACAGCACGGTATCGCCCGGCTTGATAGTGCGGACATGGGGTCCGACAGCGACGACCTCGGCCCAGGTCAGGCGGCGCGACACCTGAGCGGTGGCCGGGATCACGATGCCGGCGCGAGAGCGCCGCTCACCTTCGGCTTGCGGCTGCTGGGCCAGAACCCGGTCGGCCAGCATGGTGATCGGCTGCTTGATCGGCTGCTCGGAAGGGCCCGTTATTGCTCTGTTCACCCAGGACACGGTACCGCATGACCCAGAACCCGCCGGCCACGGCAAGGCGTGTTCACCGAGATACCGGTGGTCGTACGCAGACGCCGTGCACGGCCAGGTAGGCCTTGGCCTCGGCAATGGTGTGCTCGCCACGGTGGAAGATGGAGGCCGCCAGCACGGCATCGGCCCCCCCGACCACGGCGCCGTCCACCAAATGTGCGAGAGAGCCCACCCCTCCCGAGGCCACGACCGGCACGCCGACGGCGTCGACCACGGCCCGGGTGAGGCCCAGATCGAAGCCCTGCCGTGTCCCATCGCGATCCATGGAGGTGAGCAAGATCTCCCCCGCTCCGGCGACCGCGCACTGCGTCGCCCATTGCACCGCATCGTGGCCGGCCCCCCGCCGTCCGCCGTGGGAGTAGACCTCCCAGCCCCGTCCGTCGCCACGGCTACGGGCGTCGATGGCCACCACCACACACTGGGCCCCGAACTCCCCGGCGAGTGTCCGCACCAGATCGGGCTCGGCCAAGGCCGCAGTATTGAGTGCCACTTTGTCGGCCCCCGCCCGCAGGAGCCGCCGGGCGTCGTCTGCGCTGCGGACCCCTCCCCCCACGGTGAAAGGGATGAATACCTGATCGGCCGTACGGGCCACCACCTCGACGATGGTGTCCCGCCCACCGGCAGAGGCGGTTATGTCCAGAAAGACGAGCTCGTCCGCGCCTTCGGCGTCATAGCGTCCGGCCAACTCAACCGGGTCACCGGCATCGACCAAATCGACGAATCGCACGCCCTTCACAACCCGGCCGTCATCGACGTCGAGGCACGGGATCACCCGGACACTGCGCATGCGGCCACCGCCTCCTCGATGCTGACACCTCCGGTGACCAGCGCCGTACCGACGACGGCCCCGGCCAGGTGGCGACCAGCGGCCTCTATCCGGGCCAGGGCGGCGAGGTCCGCCGCGCCGCGAACACCGCCGGAAGCCACGATCTCGTGAGCGCTGAGGGCTAGCACCCGACGCAGACCCTCGACGTCGGGACCTTCCATGGTTCCGTCGCGTTCGATGGCCGTGATGACCAAGGCCGCCAGGGGCAGGCCCCGGACACGCTCCAGGGCATCGGCCAGCGTGGTACCGCCATGGTCCTCCCACCCGGCGACGGCCACGTCCGCTCCTGCGCCCCTGTGGTCGAGACCGACGACGACTCGTCCGGGGAATTCGCCCGCCAGCCCCCCCACAAGATCGGGGTCGCGCACGGCGGCCGTGCCGAGGACGACACGCGTCACGCCTCCGTCGAGGAGCGCGGCCGCTTGATCGCGGCTGCGCACGCCACCGCCCACCTGCACGGCGACATCGACCGCCTCAAGAAGCAGATCGCGACCCTCGACGGCGACGATTTCGAGCGCGCGTTCCGCGAGCTCGACGGCGCGATGAAGCAGCGCCGCCAACTCGCCACCGAAGTGCGCGAAGAAGCGTTCCGCCGGATCGACGCCGACGNNAGGCCTGCCCGTCCGTGCCGCGTCCAGATCGACAACATGTATCCATCGGGCACCGCCGGCCACATAACGTCTGGCCAGATCGACAGGGTCGCCGTAGGAACGTTGACGGGAAAAATCGCCCTGGACGAGGCGCACGGCGACACCGTCACGCAGATCGATGGCGGGGAAGAGCTCCATGACTCATCTTCCCGAGGGCCCGACGCCACCCGCCCCGGCGGAGCCACAGACTGCGATGAAATTGCCCAGAATGGCCAGACCAACCGGGCCGGACTTCTCGGGGTGGAAC
>PKWD01000443.1:0-2185 GCA_003131945.1 Acidimicrobiaceae bacterium | reverse complement strand
AAAGCTCCGACGACACCGGGGAGGACGCCGAGCCCGGCGGTTCCCCGTGCCTCCTCCGAACCCTCGTAGAGCAACTGGAAGCCGATGCAGATGCCGAGAAACGGCGTGCCGCGTGTCAGTGCATCGGTGACGACCTCTTCCAGCCCGCTTCTCCGCAGGGCCTGGGCGCAGGCTCCGAAGGCCCCCACCCCGGGCAGTACGATCCCGGCGGCCCCGGCGGCATCATCGGGGTCGGTTATCAAGCGGACGTCAGCTCCCAAATGGACGAGGGCCCTTTCGGCCGAGCGCAGATTGCCGATGCCGTAATCGAGCACAGCGATCATCGTGCTTCACTCCTTGGGCACGCAAAGGTCATAGCGACCCTTTGGTCGACGGGACGCCGTCGCCGTCGACCCGCACGGCATCACGCAAGCAGCGCGCCACCGCCTTGAAGGACGCTTCCAGAATGTGATGGGTGTTCTTGCCCGTCACCATGCGTATGTGCAGCGTTACCCCTGCTGCGGTGACGAAGGCGCGCCAGAACTCCTCAGCCAGTTGTGGATCGAAGGGCGGAGACCCCAAGGCGGTCACGTCGGGAGAAAAGGGCACCACGTATGCCAGGTACGGTCGGCCCGACAGATCGAGCGCCACGTCCACCAGGGCCTCATCGAGTGGTAGGGCGATGGAGGCGAAGCGCCGGATGCCGCTCTTGTCTCCGAGCGCCTCGGCGAACGCTTCGCCCAGCACGATTCCCACGTCTTCCACCGTATGGTGGGCGTCGACCTCCAGATCACCATGGGCGGCCACGTTGAGGTCGAGACCAGCGTGGCGCCCCAGCTGCGACAGCATGTGATCAAAGAAAGGCAGGCCGGTGGACACCGCCCCGGTACCGATCCCGTCAAGGCCCAAAGACACCTCGATCACTGTCTCCTTGGTGCGGCGCTCGCGCAGGGCATGGCGCCCGCCCGTGGTGCTCATGAGGCCGTGACGCTCATGGGGTTCCGTCCTCGAGACTCAAGCGCAGAGCGGCCAGAAAGCGGTCGTTCTCCTCCGATGTACCCACCGTGACTCGCAGGCACTCGTCGAGCCCGGGCCATGTCGAGCAGTCCCGAATGAGAACAGACGATGCCAGCAGGTCCGCCCATACTTGACCAGCAGCCCGGGCCAAGGGGCGGAAGAGCACGAAGTTCGCGTCGGAGGGCCACGTTTGCACGGGCAGCTCCGCCAAGGCAGCGGCGATACGGCCCCGCTCCTCTTTGAGGACCGCCGCTCCCGCTTCCATGGCGTCGGCGTGCCGGAGTGCCAAACGGCCGGCCAGCTGGGTCACAGCGTCGAGATGGTACGGCAGGGCCACTGTGTCGCAGGCGTCGACCACCGCCGGGTCGCCCACCAGGTAACCGAGGCGGCAGGCGGCCATGGACCAGGTCTTCGAGAAGGTGCGGACGATCACCAGCCGGTCAGAACCCGGTCCGTCCCCGTGCACCAGGTCGAGGGCGCTGCAGGGAGCGAACTGGCCATACGCCTCATCGACCACCACGAGCCCCGGCGCCCGCTCAAGCACGTGTCTCACCACGTCGGGGGGGTCGGCGCGCCCCGTTGGGTTATTGGGCGAGCACAGCTACGTGATGACGGGTCGGGAGCTCTCGAGCAGATCGTCGACGACGTGGCGCTGCACGCACGCGAGCCGGCCCTCGAAAAAGGGCTGCAGCTGTTCACGCATCACCCGGACGACGCCCGCACGATCGTGATCGGCGATCCGGGTTTGCTGCGGCAGCTGGTCCGCAACCTGGTCGACAACGCGATTAAGTTCACCGAGGCGGGGCGCATCGACGTCACCGTTCGCGGCAATGGGGGGCGCGCACGGATTGAGGTCTCCGATACCGGCAGCGGTATCGATCCCCAGTCGGCAGAGCGCTTGTTTGACCGCTTCTTCCGCGGCGATCCGGCGCATGCTCGGGTTACGGAGGGGACCGGCCTCGGCCTCGCGATCGTGCGCAGCATCGCCCGGGTCCACGGCGGCAGCGTCAGCGCGCAGACCCGCCCGGAGGGCGGCTCGACGTTCACGGTCACACTCCCCTCCGAGCCGGAATTCACCGCTGGTTCATGACCGCGTGAGCGGCAGACCGTACACTCATCAGGTGGACGTCCCTGGATCCCGAGCCTCACGGTGGATCACCGCGGGGCTGGTGGTCGTGCTCGGCTGGTG
>PKWD01000219.1 GCA_003131945.1 Acidimicrobiaceae bacterium | reverse complement strand
TGGGGGACGTGCACAAGGTCGTGCCCAAGCTGATCGAGGCCCTGAAGGCCCGCGGCTGATCTTCGGCGCGCACGGCGCAGCCGGCCCACGGCCGTGAAGCACCTCTGGATCCTGCGCCACGGCAAGGCGGCGTCGGACGGACCCGATGGCGACGACCACAGCCGACCCCTGACCGGTCGCGGTCGGCGGCAGACCACCCAGGTTGCGGCCTACATGGCCGAGAAGGTGGCGTCGGCAGAACCGACACCGGACCTCGTGCTCTCCTCCTCGGCCGTCCGGGCCCGGACCACGGCCGAACCGGTGCACGCGGCGCTCGGCGATGGCATCCCCCTCGACATCGAACGCGCTCTCTACGGGGTCGATGCCGACGACATCGTGAACCGCCTCCGGCTCATCCCCGACGAGACGAACTCGGTCATGGTCGTGGGCCACAACCCCGCCTTCCACGAGCTGGCCCTCCTCCTCGTCTCCCCCGACGACACCGACGGCCGGGCGCGTCTCGAGACCGGGTTCCCGACGGCGGCGCTGGCCCATGTGGCTCTGGACGTCACCACGTGGGCCGGGGTCGTGGCCGGATGTGGCCGTCTCGAGGAGCTGTTCGTCCCCACCAAGTAGCCGGTCCCGTTCAGACGAGGGGCCATGGGTAGTGGTGGGTGTCCGGGTTCGGCACCGGAAACCGCCCTCGCTTGACCAGCTTGCGGGCACGACGACGCACGGCCTCGACCTCCGCCGGCGACAACAGGTCGGCCAGTGCTCCGGGCAGGGCGTCGTCGAGCGCGCTCAGATCATCGAGCAGCCCGGTGGGGAGCTCCTCGCCGGCGAACTCCCAGATCACGGTGCGCAGCTNNGGATGCAGTGCCCGCTCTTGCGGTCGGCGTTGTTGGCCACGACGTCGAAGGCGCAGATGGCGCGCAGACGTCCGTGATGGCGCTCGTCCTCTATGAGGGTGAAGTGGTGCTGCGAGAAATCGGCATCGACGAACCGCTGGAGCGACCCTTCCCCGAAAGGGGCGTCCGCCCGCGAGATCGTCTCGGGGACGAGACCCCAGCCGAGCAGACACGACAGCTCGTAGGCGGCGATCTCGCGCCGGTAGATGCCTTCGGGGAAGTCCCACAGATGGCGTTCGCCGCGTTCGGGTTTGTACACGGCCCCCGTCTCTTCATCCCCCGACGTGCATTTCACGAAAAAGGTCTGGTTCGAGCTCCATGGCATCCGACCGACGACCTCGATCTCGCCTTCGGCGAGGAGGCTCACGACGTCGGTGGCCGGTGGCCGTTCGTCCTCGGGCACTGGTGTCCAGTCGGGTCGAGCGGCAGTCCGCACAGCGGGCACGGCGGCCGGCCCGCCTCCACCAGCAGAGTGGCCCGCACGGCGAAGGCGGCTGCCTGCTCACGGGTGACCGTGAACCGGGCCACATCGCCTTCTTCGTCCTCGGGCACGAGCTCCTCGGCCACGAGGACGATCCGGTCCAGGGCATCGTCGTAGCTGACCCCGAGGGTCCCCACCACCCAGTGCGGTTCCGACGGTTCCACCAGCTCGAGCTCACCCGGGAGCTCGCCCGGTCGCTCCAGATCGGAGAGCAGTCGCCCGAGGTACTCGGCCAGAACCGAGACCTGCTGTTTTTCCACCTTCAGGGTGAGAACGGTGCCACCGCCCCGGCACTGGAGCAGAAACACCCGCCGGCCGGTCGGGCCCTCGGTGCCCACCGTGAAGAGGTCGAGATCTCCGAGGTCGAGTGCGGGGCTCATTCCCGCCTCCTCATGACACGTGTCCTCATGACAGCGCCAGCTCCCCCAGAGAGGTGGTGTTCACGCACAGCACGTGGTTGGAATTCTCGCCCCGCACCAGTGCCGTCACCGAACACGGTGAGACCACGAGGCGCTGAAACAGATCGAGGGGCACCCCGGCGGTGGCCGCCACCGCCGCCTTGATCGGATCGGCGTGGGAGACGGCCACGAACGAACCGCCTCCGTGGCGTTCGCCCAACCGGTCGAGCGTCTCCACCATCCGCATCTGCATCTCCACGAACGACTCACCTCCGGGGAAGCGGAACGAGGCCGGCAGCGTCTGCACCGTCCGCCACTCGCGTCGACGGGCCAGAACACGCAGGCTCTTGCCCGTCCAGTCGCCGAAGTCGCATTCGAGAAGTCCCTTGTCGATCCGGACCCGCAGTCCGAGCCGCGAGGCGATGGGCCGGGCTGTCTCCACTGCCCGCTCGAGAGGCGAGGCGTAGACGGCGAGCGGCGCTTTGTTGAGCGTGGCGATGCGACTGGCGACCGCCTCGGCCTGGGCCCGACCCTCGTCCGACAGATGCAAACCCGGAGCCCGTCCGGGGAGAACAGTCCCGGTCGTGGGCGTCCGCCCGTGACGGACGAGGAAGGCAACGGCCGGAGCCGGACGACGTCGAGCAGGCACGCCGGGTCATCGTACGCTGTCGGCCGTGTGCCCCCCGTCGCCTCCTCTTCGAACGGGGGCGGTTCCACCGGGCACCGGCGACCGTCGTCGGGGGCTCGCCGCGCTCACACAGGAGATCGTCCACTGCCGCCTCTGCCCGCGCCTGGTGGCCTGGCGCGAGCAGGTGGCCCGCGATCGCCGGGCCTCCTTCGCCGACCAGGAGTACTGGGGTCGTCCCGTGCCCGGATTCGGCGACCCTGAGGCGCGGATCGCCGTGGTGGGCCTGGCCCCGGCCGCCCACGGGGCCAACCGCACCGGGCGGGTCTTCACCGGCGACCGTTCGGGGGACTGGTTGTTCGCGGCGATGTTCCGGGCCGGCCTGGCCAATCAGCCGACGAGCGTGTCGGCCGGCGATGGTCTCGAGCTCCACGACGCCTATGTCACCGCCGCCGTCCGCTGCGCGCCGCCCCAGAACAAGCCGACACCGCAGGAGCGCACCACCTGTCTTCCGTTTCTCCGGCGTGAACTGGCCCTGCTCGGTGATGTCCGGGTCGTGCTCGTGCTCGGCCAGTTCGCTTATCAGGTGGTGGCCGGTGAGCTCGGCATCCGTCCGCGTCCCCGGTTCGGCCACGGGGCTGAAGCCCTCACCCCCGATGGCCGTGTCGTGCTCTGCTCCTATCACCCCAGCCAGCAGAACACCTTCACCGGGACTTTGACCGAGCCGATGTTCGATGCCGTCTTCGCCCGGGCGCTCGCACTGGTGAACGCCGGGTAACAGCCGGGCGAACAGCCTCTGTTCGTCAGGCCGGGGTGGGCATACGACGTGGAGCCTCCACGGCGGTGGCGGGCCACCGGCGGCGGCTGACCCGCGCCAACTTGTGCAGCAACTCGATGGCTCCGGGGTCGTCGTCGCCCGGCCGCGTCTCGATCACGCCGTCGGCGATCATCCCGGCCATGATCTCCCGTCCCTGGTCGGTGCGGACGATGGTGAGAGTCCAGTCGCTGAAGGCACCGATGCCACCGGTGGAGATGTCGGCGTGCTCGGCGGCGAAGTCGGGACAGGCCTTGCACCCTTCGCGTGTCCAGGCGTGCCCTTCCTTCAACGACACCTCGTGGTACTCACCGTCGTGGGTCCAGATCTGGAAGACGCCTTTGATGTTGATCTTCTTGATCGTGGCGCGCGCCAGGCCGTACTTGGCCTCGAAGAGATCCTCGAAGATGGCGTCGTCGAAGGTCTTCGAGCACAACAACCCGATCGAGAGCGACAGCCGCCGGGCCACCTTCCCCGCCTTGCGGGCCGACATCATGGCCGGCACCGAGGCCTGACAGCTCATCCCCACCAGGGCGATCTTCTCCGCCCCGCCCTCCACCGCCTCGGGGTAGGCCAGGGGGTTGGCCGAGTAGGTGTACCGCGAGCCGGCCGTGGCCAGAACCTCCTGGCGCGTACGGGCCACCGCCGGCACCGCCTTCCACGACGTGCCGTCTCCTTCGAGGGCGGAGACGAGGGCGGCGTCGATGACCTCGTGCTCGAGGGCCCAGATCAAGATGGCCGAGACGAGCCCACCGTCCTGCCCGTTGTCGCGCACGGCCGGGTCGGCGGCGCGCACGAGCAGGATGTCACCGACGATGCCGGCCACCTCGTCGACGTTGCGCTCCCGACCGAACATGAAAGTGTCGATCTCGGTCTCCCACGTCCGGAACCTCGGACACGCACGCGTGCACATGGTGCACCCCTTGGCCCCGTGGGTGCAGTCGGTGGGACCACCGTCCGCCTCGACCTTCCAGGGTCGGTAGACCCCGTCGGCGTCGTTGTAGTGCAACACGTCGTGGGGACACACGACGATGCACGCGGCGCATCCGGTACACAGACCGGACGTCACCACCTCCTGGTACAGGTCGACCCAATGCGGCTTCTCGGGAGGCATAGGGCCCACAGTAGCGTCGTGCCCCGTGCCTGAATTACCTGAAGTAGAGGCCTATCGACGCCTGGCCGAGGATGCCCTTGGCCGTCCGATCGCCGCCGTGGCCGTCCACGACCCCCGCTTCGTCCGTGGTGAGAGCACTCCTCGACGGTTGCAGCGCGTCCTCGTGGGGGCGTCGTTCACCGTGGCGCGCCGGACGGGCAAGCTCCTCATCCTCGAGCTGACCGGTACCCCGGCGGCCACCGGTCACCGGCTCGGCATCCGTTTCGGGATGACCGGCTCCCTTCTCGTCGACGGACACGCCAGTATCGAGGAGCTCATCTACTCGCCGCGGCGAGCCGAGCCGCGCTGGGACCGCTTCTCTGTCCGGTTCACAGACGGCGGCGGGCTCGTCGTCCACGACCCCAGGCTTCTCGGCGGCGTGAGTCTCGATCCTGACGAGACCGTGCTTGGTCCCGACGCCATGACCGTCACCCCGGCGCAGCTCCGTGAGGTGCTCGCCGGCTCGGCGGCGCCGGTCAAGGCCCGCCTCATGGATCAGGCCCGCCTGGCCGGCGTGGGCAACCTGCTGGCCGACGAGATCCTCTGGCGCGCGTCACTCGCTCCCCGCCGACGTGCCGGCTCACTGACTCCGGCGGAACTCCGTCGACTCCACCACCATCTCCGAGTGACCCTGAACGAGCTCTCGGCCCGCGGCGGCTCGCACATGGGAGATCTCATGCCCGCCCGACACCCGGGGGGCCGCTGCCCCCGGGACGGTGCCGAGCTCATGAAGTCGACCGTCGGCGGACGCACCAGCTGGTGGTGCCCACGCCATCAGAGGTGATCGACTGCAAGGTCAGCCGGTCACCTCGGCCAGCACCTTCTCGGCGTGTCCGTCGGCCCGCACGTGGTGCCAGGCCCGGGCGATCTTCCCGTCAGCGCCGATCAGGAACGTCGACCGGATCACGCCCACCGTCTTCTTCCCGTACAGCGTCTTCTCGCCGTAGGCGCCGTACTTCTCCATCACCTTGTGCTCCGGGTCCGACAACAGAGGAAACGCCAGGCCGTACTTGGTCCGGAACTTCACGTGCTTCTCGGCTCCGTCGGGAGAGATCCCGATCACGACCACATCGGCCTGGGTGAAGGCCCTGAGGTTGTCGTTGAACTGACACGCCTCTTTCGTGCAGCCCGGCGTGTCGTCGGCCGGGTAGAAGTAGACGACCACCGGCTGGCCGGCGAAGTCCTTCAGAGAGACTTTCTCCCCGTCCTGGTCGGGCAGGGTGAAGGCGGGTGCTTTGTCTCCGGCGTCGAGCGTGGCCATGATGTCCTCCCCGGTGGCTGATTTGGCCCCACGATGGCACAACCGTCGCCCCCAACACCCCGGTCAGCGGTGATGGGCACTACAATGGGTGGCGCGTGCCTGCAGCTCGGCTGCGGCACCGGGGTCTTCCTCACCTGTTCTCTTCGTTCCCGCTTCTGAAAGCGGGCGCTTTCGGAGCCACCCGAGGCGGACCCGCACCCTGCGGTCGATGGGCGGCCGCTGGACACGAAGAGCGAGCGAGAACGATGACCACCACGATTGAACGTCCCTTCGAGGACGAGGATTCCACCGAGCCTGAGCCGATTCTGGCCACCACCTTCGAGGAACTGGGGGTGGCCCCCGAACTGGTGGCCGTCCTCTCCTCCCAGGGCATCAAGGCCCCCTTCCCGGTCCAGGCCATCACCATTCCCGACGGCATCGCTGGTCGCGACGTCTGTGGCAAGGCCAAGACGGGATCGGGCAAGACCCTGGCCTTCGGCCTGCCCCTGCTCATGCGCTTGGGCACCCCCGCTCCGCGCCGTCCCCGCGGTCTCATCCTCGTTCCCACCCGGGAGCTCGCCATCCAGGTGGCCGAAGTCCTGGAGCCGCTGGCCGAGGCCATGGGAAAGCGCGCCGTTGTCCTCTACGGCGGGGCCGACATCGAGCGGCAGATCAAGAAGCTGAACAAGGGTGTCGACGTCGTCATCGCCACTCCCGGTCGCCTCATCGACCTCTCCGACCGCGGCGAGGTCTCCGTGGCCGACGTCGAGGTGGCCGTCCTGGACGAGGCCGACCGCATGGCCGACATGGGGTTTCTTCCTCAGGTCGACTGGGTGCTGCGTCGCATCGAGAAACCCCACCAGACGATGCTCTTCTCGGCCACCCTCGACGGTGACGTCGACCGCCTCGTCCGCCGCCACCTCACCGATCCCGTCCGTCACGAAGTGGCCTCGGCCCGACCGACAGTCGACTCCATGGAGCACCGCTTCCTCCAGGTCCACCAGATGGACAAGGTCAAGGTGGCCGCATCCATCTGTCGGGGGGCGTCGAAGGTCCTCGTCTTCGTCCGCACCAAGCGCGGCGCCGACCGCCTCGTCGAGCAGCTCCAGCGCGAGGGTGTCCGTGCCGCCGCCATCCACGGCGACCTCCGCCAGTCGAGCCGTGAGAAGGCTCTCCTCGACTTCACCTCGGCCAAGCTCCCCGTCCTCGTGGCCACCGACGTGGCCGCCCGGGGTCTCGACATCGAGGATGTCGATGTCGTCGTCCACTACGACCCGCCCGAAGACCACAAGGCCTACCTCCACCGCTCCGGTCGCACCGCCCGCGCCGGCGGCACCGGCGTCGTCGCCACCCTTGTCCTGTGGGACCAGATCCTCGAGGTCGAGAGGATCCAGAAGCGCCTCGGTCTGATGGCCCCCATGGACGAGGTCTTCTCCAACGATCCCCGGCTGGCCAATCTCTCGGGCTGGCAGGTCGACGAAGGCGCCGCCTGATTCCCTGCCCCGGGCTTCATTCCAGGAGCCCCGGTGTGTGACACCCTCTGCCTCCTCGGCGACGGCGTCACCCTGTTCGCCAAGAACTCGGACCGTCCCATGTCCGAGCCCCAGATCGTCGAAGCTTTCCCCCGCCGCCCCCCCGGCGGCGGCCTGTGCACGCAGTACCTCGAGATCCCCGACACCGGAGCGCTGTCCGCCCTGCTGTCGCGCCCGACCTGGCTCTGGGGCGCCGAGCACGGGATCAACGAGCACCGGGTGGTCATCGGCAACGAGATGATCTTCACCCGCGACGATCCCCGTCCCGCCGCCCCCGCTCTCATCGGCATGGACCTCGTTCGCCTCGGGCTCGAACGGGCCCGCAGCGCCGACGAGGCCCTCGACGTCATGACGACCCTCCTCGAGCGTTACGGCCAGGGGGGGATCGGCGACGAGATCCACGGGCTCTCGTACTGGTCGTCCTTTCTCATCGCCGACCCCACTTCGGCCTGGGTGCTCGAGACGTCGGGACGGACATGGGCGGCCCGCCCCGTCGTTTCCGGCGCCGCCATCTCGAACCGGGTGACTCTGCGCCGGGACTGGACCCGCGCCTCGGCCGATGTCGACGCCGGTACCGACATCGACACGTGGCGACATCCGGGTCTCCCCACCGGCTTCGCCGACACCCGTCTGGCCGCCGGACGCTCTTTCCTCGAGGCCGCCGGCGCGCCGGCGGGGCCGGGCTGCGATCCGCGTGCCGTCGTCGGCGCGCTGCGTGACCACGGCACTGGACCCTGGGGTGTTCCCGGTGAGTCGGCCGCTGTTGCTCCGCCCGCCCCGGCGCCCGACGATGTCTCACCCGACGGCCCTGGTTGGACCCTCTGCCTCCACGCCGGGGAGACCGCCGTCACCACCGCCTCGATGGTCACCTTGCTTCCCGACGACCCCGACCGCCCGGCGCGCGCCTGGGTGGCGCTCGGCAGTCCTTGTGTGTCGGTCTATGTGCCCGTCCCGGTGCCGATATCCCCCGCCCCCCACGACACATCGCCCGGTCGTCGTCTGTCCCTGCCCGAGGCGGTGGGTGATGCCCGCCTCTGGCGTCGCTGGGCGGCCGTCCGCGACGCGGTGGGCAGCGACGCCGATGCCCTGCGCACCGTGCGAGACGAGCTCTCGGGACTCGAAGACACCTTGTGGGACGAGGCCGAGGGACTCGGCACCGACCCCGATGCCTGGGAGTCCTTCGGGATCCGTGCCACCCGGGGTGTGGGCGACGCTCTCGACCGGCTCGCCGCCGCCGGANNCCCCGACGACGTCGACTTCGGGTCGGCGGGCACGGTGGCCACGTTCACCGACGCCGGGGTGGAGGTCGCCTACTGCATCGTCACCGACGGCGACGCCGGGGGCTCGGACCGTACGATCTCACGTTCCGACATGGCGGCCATCCGCCAGGACGAGCAGCGCGCCGCGGCCGCCGAGGTGGGCGTGACCGACGTCACCTTCCTCGGCTACCCCGACGGCCGTCTCATCCCGAGCATCGAGCTGCGCCGCGACATCTCGCGCCAGGTCCGGATCCACCGACCGCAACGCCTGGTCTGCCAGTCACCCGATCGGATGTGGGACCGGATCGGGGCCAGCCATCCCGACCACCTCGCCGCCGGGGAGGCGGCCGTCTGCGCCGCCTACCCCGACGCCCGCAATCCGTTCGCCCACCCCGAGCTTCTCGAGGAGGGACTCGAGCCTCACGCCGTGACCGAGATCTGGATGATGGCGGCACCGGGGACGAACCGGGTGGTGGACGTCACCGACACTTTCGACCGCAAGGTCGCCGCCCTTCTCTGCCATTCCACTCAGGTGGGCGACGCCGAGGGGCTCGAGCCCCGACTGCGCGAATGGCTGACGGCCGGCGCCCGGGCGGCCGGGCTGGCCGAAGGACACCTGGCCGAGTCGTTCCGGGTCATCCCCTGCCCTTGAGCATCTGAGGCCCATGCCCGCCCCCAGCAACGGAAGTCACCCCTGGATCGTCGTCCAGCACACCGCCACCGAGGGCCCCGGCCTTCTCGCCGGTGTCATGGCCGAAGCCGGAGCCGACGTCCGGGTGGTCCGGCTCGATCTCGGAGATCTCCTCCCGGCACCGTCGGAGGTGACCGGGGTCGTGGTCATGGGCGGCCCCATGGGGGTGCACGACGGCGCCCAGTATCCCTGGCTCACAACCGAACAACGCTGGTTGACCACGGCCGTCGACGCCGGGCTCCCCGTCCTCGGTGTCTGCCTGGGCGCCCAGCTGCTGGCCGCCGCCCTGGGCGCCACCGTGACCACCGGCGACGAGCCCGAGATCGGCGTGGGC
>PKWD01000094.1 GCA_003131945.1 Acidimicrobiaceae bacterium | reverse complement strand
ACGAGGCCCAGAAGTTCACGACGACCACGTGACCGAGATCACTCTTTAAGTTGAGCGTGCCGCCACCGAGTTTCGTACCCGAAAGAGCCGGCGCGACTTTGCCGAGCAACGGACTCGGCGCTTCGGTGGCACTGGTGACCGGGTTACGCGTCGCGAGGAACAACGACAGCGCCACCACGACCACGATGGCCGCCAGTGAGATCGCCATCACCGAGCGTTTCACGACGTCGCCTCGTCGTTATAGCGCCGTCGAAAAAAGGACAGGCCGCTGCCCANNCAGAGCCACGCGAGCAGTGGCTCGACGGTGACCCCGAGTACCACCGAGCCCGCGGGTAGGTTGTTCTGCACTTGCGCGCCCGAGGTCGAACCGTTCCCGCCCACGGCGTCAAAGGTCACGTAGACGTCGCGAGCCAAGTTCGAGTCAATCGCTGGCGTGCCAACTGTTTGACCATTTCTGCCGTTATAGGTAGTGACCGCCGGGCGAAGTTGATGCCCGTCGACGCTGACACGAAGTTGTGTGGCGCTCTCCAAGGCGTCCTTGACCAAATGGAAGCCCGCAAAGCTCACGAGTTGACCGTCGACGACCGTGCGTTGACCAGTCGACAGGGTCACTTCACTTCTCGTGACGTACGTTGTCGACGTCACGATACCGAGCGCCAAGATCACTACCCCTAGGTGCACGATCATTCCACCGGTCGTGGGCGAACGAAGAACACTTTGCCATGAGCCTCGTCGAATCGCCGCGACCAGCGCTCCGCGAAGGGTCCGCAGGGCGGCGCCCGCGGCGAGCACCGAGAGAAAGACCGCCAACACCTCCGCGGGACGTCGGACGCCGACCACGAGCAACACCGCCGCCGCCGCGACGGCCGACCACGCGCTCACCCGCATTCGACCCCAGAGCACCCTCGCGTCCGCGCTTCGCCAACTGACCAGTGGCGCGACTGCCATGAGTAACAACAGCACCACACTCAGCGGCGCCGCGACACTGGCGAAGTATGGCGAGCCGACGGTGACCTGCGTGCCGTTAATCGCCTGATAGAGAAGGGGAAAGACCGTCCCGAGCAGGACCACGATGGCAAAGCCCACAAAGAGGATGTTGTTCGCGACGAACAGTCCCTCGCGCGAGAGCGGGTGGTCCACCCCGATCGGCGCGCGAAGAGAATCGCCACGCCAGGCGAGCAGTCCCGCGCCGAGCACTACCACCACGAAGAACAGTCCAATCAAGAGCGGCCCGAGCGTGCTCGAAGAAAACGCGTGCACGCTCACCAAGACACCCGATCGAGTGAAGAACGTGCCGAGAATCGTAAGCGCGAACGTGGCGATCGCGAGCGAGAGGTTCCACACGCGAAAGAGACCGCGTCGGTCTTGGACTATGACCGAATGAATGTACGCGGTCGCCGTCAACCACGGCAGCAACGCGGCGTTCTCCACCGGGTCCCAGCCCCAGAACCCGCCCCAGCCGAGCACCTGATAACTCCACCACGCCCCGAGCACGATGCCGAGCGAGAGCGAGCCCCACGCGAGCATGGTCCAGCGGCGTTGCTCTAAGGGCCAGCGCTCTTGCACCCGGCCGGTAATGAGCATCGCAATCGCAAAGGCGAAGGGCACGCTAAAGCCGACAAAGCCCAAGTAGAGCAGCGGGGGGTGTATCGCGACGAGCGGATTATCCTGCAACAACGCATTCGGTCCAGCGCCTTGGTGCACCAGCGCAGCGTTGGCCAAAAAGGGATCGGCCGGGCCGATCATCAGCGCGGTAAAGAACGCGCCGATCGAAAAGAGCACCGTCGTGGCCCACGCGACCACCGCGTCGGCTCGGTCACGGCGGTAGTAGTAGAGAACGCCCAGCGTGAGCGCGATCTGCAACAAGACCCACAGCATCAACGATCCCTCGAGCGCCGACCACAGTCCGGTGATCGAATAGAGGAGCGGTGTAAACGTCGCGTTGTTCTCGGCCACGTAGGCCAACGAGAAGTTGTGAGTGATGAGGGCGAACTCCATCACGCCCACGGCCGCCAGAATGCCGAGGAGGGCCAGCGCGGCCCACCACAGAGCGCGCGACGGGCGCCGCTTTTGCATGGAGCGCAACTGTTCGACCGCGCCCCCGGCCGCGCCGACGAAACAGACGTACAGCGCCGCTCGTCCGAGCCACGTCAGGATCATCGCGTCGTCCCGTTAGGGGCCTTCACGCGTTTAGGGTGCGCCGCGATGTACGACGCCGTGTGCTTGACCAAGATCTGCGTACCGTCGAAACGGTCCGACGTCGAGCTCGTGAAGTGTCCGACCACGACGACCGGGATGCTCGCTTGAAAGAGTTGCGGCGGCGAACCGTGCGCGTTGACGAAGACTTCTTCGTCCTTACCACCGGTCATCCAAAACGACGCGCCGCTTGACGTGCGATTGATCGTATGGGGCTTAACGACACCCTCTAAGCGAATGGTGGAGGTGCCAAGCGTGGTGCGAGCGCTCATGGCTTGATCGATCGTCTCGAAGTAGTTCAAGGAGTGCAAGAGGCCCTGGCTGAGCAGCGCCAGCACCGCGAGTACAAGCACGACCAACACCCCGATAGTGCGCCGACGGCCGCGGCGCTTCGAGGGCGGGGCGGGGACGGGAGTGAGATCGAAGGCGTCAGCGTCGGGCACGTCGAACCCGCCACCAGATTGACAGCGCGTAGAGCNNAGGCGAAGGCGTAGCCCGCCACGACGTAGTCCATCAGCGAACGCCCTCACGGCGGCGTTGCACGAGCGCCTCGTCAAGGACCACCTGGTAGCGCTCGCCACGCAGTACTTCGAGGCGATAGCGCGCGCGCAAGAGCCAGAAAAAGAGGAGCGTGAAGGCGAAGAAACTGATCAGCAGCGTCCAGGCCATCAGGCCGTGGATCAGGAGCGTCCGATTGGCCGTGAAGACGGTCGCGCCTTGGTGCAAGGTCTTCCACCACTGCACCGAGAAGTGGATGATCGGCACGTTGATCGCCGCGAGGAGCGCAAAGACCGCGCTGCGACGAGCCCGCAGATCTGGATCGTCGTTCGCGCGGCGAAGCGCGAGGTACGCCAGCGCGAAGACCCCGAGAATCGCCGTCGACGTCAGGCGAGCGTCCCACGCCCACCACACGCCCCAGGTGGGCCGACCCCAGATGGCGCCGGTCACGAGCGTGAGAGCGGTGAAGACGACCCCCACCTCCATGGCCGAGGCCGCCAGCCGGTCCCAGAAGCGGCTGCGCGTGCGCGGCCACAGCCACAACACGCTGCCCAGGGCGGCCGTCCCAAAGGCCAGGTACAGCGCCACCCAGGCGATGGGCGGATGGATGTACACCAGACGGACGAGCTGACCCTGCGTCTTGTCCGGTGGCGTGACCCACAGTCCCAACCAGACGGTGGCGGCCAGCGACACGACGGCCACGACACCGATGATCCGTACCAGCCGGGTCGAGCGCTTCGACGACGCCACCGGTCGCGTCACCCCGATTCCTGTAGAGATCCGAAGATCACGACCCCGAGAGCGAGGTACACCGCGGCGAACACGAGCAGGAGACTCAACCACGGATCGGCGGTGTCGCCGCCCGGCCCCGTACCGAGCGCGGCCTGCCACGCCCTGGTACCGGCCAGCAGCACCGGCGCCACCACCGGCAACAGAAGAAACGGGAGCAAGGTCTCGCGCACGCGGACCCCGGCGGCCAGCGCGCCGTACAAGGTCCCCACGGCGGCCAGGCCCGCCGTCCCCGCCGCGCAGGCGGCCACGACAGAACCGTACGAACGCACATGGGCTCCATAGAGCAGCACCACGCCGCCCGTGAGCAGCACCTCGAGAACGATCAGCTGGACGGCCACGGCCGCCGCCTTGCCCAGGAAGATCCCGGCCGGGTCGAGGCCCGACAGACGCAAACCGTCGCGCGTACCGTCGTTGGCCTCCAGGGCGAAGCTCCGTTGGGTGGCGAGAACAGCGGCGAACAGCACGGCCACCCAGAACAGTCCCGCCGCCCCCTGCACCATGGGGGCACGGTCCGGTCCGAGGGCAAAAGCGAACAGGGCCAGAACGACGATGGCGAACGGCGCCACCTGATTGAGCACCACCCGCGACCGCATCTCGATCCGCAGGTCCTTGCCCGCCACCAGCAGCGCGTCACGCCACATGGACGTCCCCCACGACGAAGGGTGGAATCGCCGGCTTGGTATCCGCCACGACTCCGGGCACCACCACTCCGGGCGCCACCACTCCGGGCACCACCACTCCGGGGGCCACCACTCCGGGCGCCACGACTGCAGGCGTCATGACTGCAGGCGTCATGACTGCCGGCGCACGGGAAAGAGAACGCTCCCCCACCACGCGCCCTCCGGCCAGGGAGACGACCCGGTCGGCCAGCGGAAGAGACGCCTGAGGCTCATGGGAGGCGAGAAGGACCGTGGCCCCGCCCGAGACCGCTTCGGTGACCACGTCCCCGAGCAGCGCCCGGGCCTCGGCGTCGAGCGCGGCATGAGGTTCGTCGAGCAGCCACAGAGCGGGACGGCGGGCGACGAGGACGGCCAGAGCCACCCGTCGCCGCTGACCGGCGGAGAGTCGCCCCACGGCGGTGCGACGGAGTCGGCCGGCGAGGCCCAGACGGTCGAGGGCGCCGTCGATACCGTCGACTCCGGCCCCCGAGGCCCGCACAGCGAAACGCACGTTCTCGACCACGCTCAGCTCGTCGTACAGAGCGGCGGCGTGGCCCAGCATCCCCACGTGGCGCCGGACCGACGACGGGTGGCGCCGCAGGTCATGACCGAGAACCATCGCCTCGCCGCCCGTGATCGACAGCAAGCCGGCACAGGCGCGCAACACACTCGTCTTGCCGGCACCGTTGGGCCCCTCGAGAACGAGGATCTCGCCCGGGGCGGCTATGAGATCGATGCCGGCCAAGGCTGGGAATCGCCCAGTCAGAGCGACAGCGGCACGGAGGAAGACTGCGGAGGCCATGGGCGGGGCCCATGCTACGGGGGCCCTGCCCCGAGAATCCAAGCGGGATCGGTCCCCGGCGTGGGAACGGTCCGGTGTCCTCAGCTCACCGTCAGTCGGCCCAGCCCCACGGCTCGCAGCACATTTCCGGCGGCCGATGACAGCCAATGCAGATTGCCGCTCAGAAGAACGACACCGAAAATGACCAATGACACCCCGGCCACGGCGTTCACCACTCCGAGGCGACGGCGTACCCGGGCCATGACCTCGGTCAGGTGCCCGAAGGCCAGCCCGGTGGCCAGGAAGGGGACGCCGAGCCCGAGTGAATACGCCACCAGCAGGACCAGGCCGGACGTCAAGGTCGACTTGGTGGCCGCCAACCCGAGCACACCGCCGAGGACGGGGCCGATGCACGGCGTCCAGCCGAAGGCGAAGGCCATGCCCATCACCGGCGGCGCCCAGGCGCCGAGGCGCGACGGACGGGGATGGAACCTCCGCTCCTGCATGAGCAGACGTGGAGTCCCGACCCCGGTGAGCCACAGTCCGAGGACCACGATCACGACGCCGGAGCCGATGACGAAACCGCGTTGATGGTCGAGCAGAACGTGGCCCACCCCCGAGGCGGCGGCGCCGAGGGCGGTGAACACGATCGTGAACCCGGCGATGAACCCGAGGACGCCACGTAGGAGCGGTATGAGGTTGCGTCGCTCACCCGCTTCGATCTCGGCCGCCGACAGTCCCGAGACCATCGACACATAGGCCGGAACGAGCGGCAGCACGCAGGGAGAGAGAAACGACAGCATGCCGGCGCCGAAGGCGACCAGGAGCCCGAGGGGGTCGGCCGAGATGGTTCCGATCACAGGGACCGCCGGCACGACACCCCCCTTCTTTCCGTCAGCGCCTGGTGGAGCGGACGAGCTCGAGGTCGGCGTCCACCATCATGGCCACCAATTGCGAGAACGACACGGTCGGCTCCCAGCCCAATTCGGCGCGGGCCCGCGAGGCGTCGCCCACCAGGAGGTCGACCTCGGCGGGACGGATGAACCGTTCGTCGGTGATCACGTGCTCGGCCCAGTCGAGACCGACGTGGCTGAAGGCTTCTTCGCACAGATTCCGCACCGAATGTGTCTTGCCCGTGGCCACCACGAAGTCATCGGGCTCGTCTCGCTGCAGCATGAGCCACATGGC
>PKWD01000431.1:10405-10532 GCA_003131945.1 Acidimicrobiaceae bacterium | reverse complement strand
GCTCGGGGAAGAGGTCGATGGCTTCGTCGAAGGCCACCTTCGTCCGCGCCGTCTGGCGTCGGAACGAGTACTCGCCGACGCGGAGGTTCTCGCTCACGGTCAGACCGGGGAACGTCATCTTCCCGCC
>PKWD01000431.1:0-10373 GCA_003131945.1 Acidimicrobiaceae bacterium | reverse complement strand
GTGCTCTTCCCGGCGCCGTTGGTCCCCAGCAGGGCCACGATCTCACCCTCGGCCACCTCGATGTTGACATCGAAGAGGACCTGCTGGGTCCCGTAGAAGAAGTCGAGATTGTGGATCTGCAAAGCGGGGATCTCGCCTCCCGACTGCCGTCGCTTCCCTTCGGAGTACCGCTCGAGGACGTCTTCGATGACGAGGGTGATGTCCCGGCGCACATAGCGGGACCCGACGGCAAGAAGGAAACCGCCCACCACGCAGACAGGTCCGATGAGGGTGAGTGCCGTTGTCACGTTGGTGGAGTCGCTCACCGCCCCCAGAATGATCCCACCGGCGAATCCCCCCAGGATGGCCGAGTAGACGCCGAACATGGCGAAGCAGATGGACCGCATCTCGGGCGGCGCCGTGGCCGCCAGTGTCTGGAAAATGGAGATGGCGATGGGCGCCACCGCCGCGTTGGCCAGGAACTGCAGGACCACCACCATCCACAAATTCGGCATGTACAGCGACACGCTGTACAACGTCCCGTAGACAGCGATGCAGATGCCGGCCAACACGAGCGGGGCTTGGGGGGCACGGCGAAAGAGGCGGTCGCCCACCGTGTAGGCCACCGGCAGCCCGAGGAAGGCGGCCAGTCCGATGATGGAGTTGATGACACTGCGATGGGCCGTGCTCTGGTGCCACACGCGTACGAAGTAGAGGTTGCCGAACAGTGCCGCGCTTATGCCGACGAAGCCAAGGACGGCCACCGCCACCAACTGGTAGTAGAGGGAGCGGATGCGCNNCGTGTCACGGCCGATCCCAGCAGGACACGGGGGGCCGTCTGCTGCTGGGCGTGCACGTCCATGCCCGAGGCCTTCAGGATGTGACTCGACTCGTTGGCCCCCTTGTCCGGCTCGTGCAGGCCGAAGAGGAGCAGCGCAATGGGAACCCCGGCGGCGGCCACCACCAGGCCCCATCGCCAGTCGTGGGTGTACGTCACGATCGACCCGAAGATCAAGATGCCGACCGTCTGGGCGATGGGGTCGGCCAGATAGTGCCAGCTGAACACCCGACTGCGCCCCTCGGTGGGATAGGCGTCGGCCAGGAAGGAATTGTGCACGGTCTGGTTGACGCTGACGCCCAACGAGGCGAGCAAGTAGAGGAACACGAACCACCAAATGTTGGGAGACAAACCCATCAAGGTGCCGAACACGCAGAAGATCAGCAGAGCGACAGCCGCCACCGTCTTGCGCGACCCCCGGTCCGCCCACAGCGCCAGCGGCACCGCCCAAAGGAACTGCGACACCGACGCCACGAAGGCCACGGCGCCGAGCCCGGCGTCGCTCAGATGGAAGGTCTTCTCCAGGTTGTTGCCAATCAGGTTGATCCCCACCCCGAAGGTGCTCGGGACGATGGCGGCCACGGTGAGCAGCACCAGAGGGGCATACCCGCTGTGGCGCAGGATCCCGATAAGAGGCGGCGGCTTGCCTTCGCCGGTGCCGGGGATGACCCCGATCTCGGCCAGAGTCTCCTGGTCCGGCAGACGGGTGACCGCTTCCTGGAGGAGCTCGTCGGGAACCGTGAACTCGAAGAGCAGCCCGTCGGACATCGCCGGACTCTATCCCTGACGCAGCTGTCAGGGATAGCCGCCGGGCGTCGCTCCGGCGGCCGTGACGACGGTGAGCGGCCCCTCCGGCAGCACGCCCACGCGTGCTCCGGGGCCGGCCTGGTCGAGGGCCCGGGCCACCGCCTCGGACACGTCGCCGACGGGACGCAGGTGGGCGCCGCGCACCTCGTCATCGCTCAGGCCGTCGGTGTGCAACCACACCGCGGCGCGCCGCAACACGCGTCCGAGCACCTGAACCTGCCACCGGTCGGGCGCCGATGCGCCGAGCTCGGAGACCATGTCCTCGGGACCGCCCGTCGCGGCGAGCAGCCGGGCGAAGGCACCGCCGGCGGGGAGGCCGTCGGCGCAGGCGGCGGCCACCACGATGGTGCCGCCTTTCACCACCACCCGCTCGGCCGCCGCCATGCCCTTCACCGCCTGATACAGGTTGCGGTCGAGCGGATAGCCGGCGTTGGTAGTGAGGACGACGTCGAAGGGAGCGTCGACACGCTGGACGGCGGTGTCCTCGACGAAGGCACAGGCGGCACGGTGCCCTTCGGGGAGGGGCCCGGCGAAGACGGCGGTGAGCTGGCGGCGGCTGTTGATGGCCACGTCGAGCGACAGAGTGGGTGGCGCCAGGGCCACGGCAGCCCGGACGAAATCGTGGACCGGGTTCCCCTCGGTCACGAGCCAGGTGGCGCCGGCGTCGGCGATGCGGGCCGGACTGTGCGCTTCGAGGATCGTCTCGGTGGCGGCCAGACCCGGGCAGGCGCCCTTGGGGCCGCCGCTGAACCCGGCGAAGAAGTGGGGTTCGACGAAGCCGGTCAGGATGCGCACGTCGGCCTCGACATAACGGGGATCGATCAGGACCGGGGTGCCGTCCACCACGCCGACTTCGACGTGGCTGGCGTCGTCGCTCCGGTGGTCGTGGATGGCGTAGCGGGCCACGATGTCGTCGCCCACGAGCTCGGCCATCTCTTGTCGCGTGGCCTGGCGGTGGGTACCGGTGGCGCACAGCAGCTCGACCCGGTCGGGCCCGGCACCGAGGCGCTCGAGCTCGGCCAGAAGCGGCGGCAGCACCGTGCGGTTCGGCATCGGCCGGGTCAGATCGGGAAAGACGACGGCCACGCGGTCGCCGGCGCCGACCAGGTCGGCCAACGGCGGTCCGTCGGTCGGCGCCCCCAGGGCGTCGAGGACCGCCCCTTGCTCGTCGGCCAGGCCGGGAAGATCGGTGGGGGTGATCACCGCCGCGTCGTCGGGGACGCGGGCCACCAGCCCGCGGCGACCGTAGGCCAGGCGGACCTCTTTCACGGCTCGAGCTCCACCACGGCTCGGGCCACGGCGTCGGCCCGGGCGCCCCGTTGCGCATAGTGGGCCACGGTGGCGTTGTCGGGAACGACCGGGTCGGCCGGGGGATCGAGCCGTTCGAGGTCGTAGTCGGCACCGACGGCCCGCGCCGTGAGCAGGGCGGCCCCGGCCGAGGCGGCCTGACCCGAACGCCGGCGCACGGCCGGGAGCCCGGTGACGGCCGTGAGGACCTGTGCCCAGGGGGTGGTGGTGGCGTCGGCGCCGGTGAGGGCGAGCGACGTGGCCGGCACGGCGCCGCCGGGACCGGCGGTGGCGGCCCGTAGGCAGCGCAGAACCTCGAAGGCCACCGATTCGACCACGGCGCGGCAGAGATCGCCGGCGTCGTGGTCGAAGCTGAGGCCCACGAAGGCCCCGCGCGCCCCGGCCCGCCACCACGGGGCGCGGGCTCCGCCGAACCAGGGCAGGGCGAGGACACCGTGGGCCCCGGGGGGACGGGTGGCGGCCCTCGACATCAGCTCGTTCGGGTCGAGCCCGGTGAGAGTGGATAACCAGGTGACGAGGGAGCCGGCGGCCGAGAGACCGCCCTCCAGGAGCCAGCCCCCCGACGCCCCGGTGGTGACCGCCACGCCATCGGGCAGCGCGGCGGGAAAGTCGTCGACCGGTATCGAGACGTTGGCGGTGGTACCCCAAGACACCATGGGTCGGTCGGTCGAGGCGGCGGTGCCGAGCACCTCGCAGGCGCGGTCGCCGGCGCCCACCACGACCGGGATTCCGCCCCGCAGGCCGAGCTCGGCGCCAGGGCCGTCGAACAGCACACCGGCCACGGTGTCGGGGTCGACCACCGGTGGGAGCCGGTCGCCGATGGCCGCCAGCAGCTCGGCCACCGGCTCCCCGGTGGTATCGCAGAGACCGGCGGCCGACACCATGGTGCGGTCGGTCACCACCTCGCCGGTCATCTCGAGGACGGCGAGGTCGCGCCGGGTGAGCAACCAGCGGCTGGCCGCCAACCGGTCAGGGTCGTGGGTGGCCAGCCAGGCCGCCTTGGCCGCCACGGCCGTGCCGTCGAGCACGCCGCCGGTGCGACGGCGCACGGCCTCGATCCCACCGAGTCCTCGCGCCATCACCTCGGCCTCGGCGCTGGCGCGGCGATCAGACCACAGGAGGGCGGCTCCGAGAGGCTCGCCGGCGGCGGTGACGGGCACGAACGTCTGGCGGGCGGCAGCGAAGCCGACGGCTTCGACAGCGGCGAAGGACTCCGGCGAGTGCTCCCGGGCCTCGGCGCAGGCGGCCACCACCGAGGGCCACCACGAAGATGGGTCCTGCTCGGCTCTGTCCCCGGCGCCGAAGGCGGTGGCGATGGCCGCCCGGCCGAAGGCGCTCGGTCCGTCGGCGTCCCAGACGACGGCCTTCGTGGTGGAGGTCCCGAGGTCGAGGGTGAGGATCAACCGCCGTGCACCGCGTCGGCCACCAGCCGGGCCATCTTCTCGGGCTCGGGATCCCCGAAGACCTGACGACCGATGGCCATGCCGGCCGCTCCCCCGGCCATGGCGTCGCTGATCTCGTCGAGGACGGCCTGACGACCGGCATCGCCCCGGGGGCCGCCGAGGAACAGCACCGGCACGCCGACGCTTTGCACCACCCGGGCCACCGCCGCGATCCGCGGGCCACCGGCGGGGACGTCGGGAACGGGCACCTTGAGCAGGGGGGCACCCATGTCATGGGCGATGACCGCCGCCAGCACGATGGCCTCGGTGTCACGGGCCATGGCCCCGTCGCGCCAGGACAGCGATTCGATGAGAGCCTCGACGCCGGCGGCCCGGGCGTCGTCGATGACAGAACCGAGCAGCTCCAGCGCCGGTGCCGTGAGGGGATCGGTGAGATCGATGCGTGTCATGTGCTTGATCCCCGTCCAGCCGTCGGCCGCGGCCCGGTCGACGGTCGTCACCAGACGGTCGTCGAGCTCGAAAGCCGATCCGGCCAGGCCGGTGCGGTTGATCGAGAGGTAGGTGCGGTGCTGCGGTCCGAGAGCGCCCGAGGCGGCCAGATCGGCCAGCGGTTGGCGGCTGGCCAGGATGCCGTCGCAGGCCGCAAGGGCGGCGGTGAGCGCGGCCAGGTAGGCGGCGTAGCCCTCGACCGTGATGACTCCGCGGGCCCGGTGGTCGGCAGCCAGGATGAGCACCGGACCCCGCAGTCCGTCGGTCGCAGGAGACGTCACTCCACGCCGGCGGCGGCGAGGACGACCTTGGCCAGGGCCGAGAAGTCCTCCCGCCCGTAGCCGGCCGTCGAGGCGGCCGTGAGCACCTGCCGGGCCGTGGCCGTCGAGGCCAGGGGAACGCCGGCCTTGGCCCCGTAGGTGAGGGCGAGGTCGAGGTCCTTGGCCATCAGGTCGGTCATGAACCCGGGCTTCCATCCGTTGCTGGCCGGGCTGTCGGCCAGCACCCCGGCCACCGGCAGCCGCGTCCGCACCGCCGTGCAGTCACCGGTCGAGTGCAGCAGTACTTCGAGCAACTTGGCCATGTCGACCCCCGACCGCACGGCCAGGGCCGTGGCCTCGGCCGTGGCCACCATCTGGGCCGCGTAGATGAGGTTGTTGCAGAGCTTCACCACCTGGCCCATACCCGGACCCCCGACATGGACCACCAGGCCGGCCACGGCGTCGAGGACGGGCCGGATCTCGTCGAGGGTGGCCGCCTCTCCCCCCACCATCACCGTGAGGGTGCCCTTCTCGGCCCCCACCGTGCCCCCCGACAGCGGCCCGTCGAGGTACCGGGCCCCGGTGGCGCCCACCCTCTCGTGCTGGGCCCTCTCGACATCGGGGTCGATGGTCGAGCAGTCGATGAGAACAGCGCCCGGACGAAGCGCCGGCACAAGCCCATCGACCACCTCCACCACTTCGGGGGAGTTGGGGACGCAGATGATGATGACCTCGCTGCTGCCGGCCAGGTCGGTGAGGGTCCCGGCCGCGGTGGCGCCGAACGACAGGGCGGCGTCGATGGGGCCACGGCTGCGCGAGGCCACGGTCACCTCGTGGGCCGCCTGAAGCAGGTTGCGGGTCATGGGCAGTCCCATGGCCCCGAGGCCGACGAAACCGATCTTCATGACGCCACCTCGGTCATGAGGCGAATTGCGGCAGCCACCGAGCCGTGGCGGCCAGAAGTTCCTCGGCCATGGCCTCGGTGGCCCGCAGGTCACCGCGGCCGGCGAGGGGATCGAGAGCGAAGGCCTGCAGGGCGGTGCGCCTGTCCCCCGTCACCGCCGCCTCCACCGTCAGCTCCTGGACGGCCACCTGGCGGCGCACCCATTCGGTGATGGCCGGCGGCGCATGGGCGGCGTCGCGCCCGCGCATGCCGTCGGCGTCCACCACGCAGATCGACTCGACGACGACCTCGGCGGGGAGGTCGGGGCACTGGCCCCTGTTGGGCAGGTTCACCGGGAGCTCCCGGTGGGTGCCCGTCAGGAGCGAGTCGATGACCGGGGCCACGATCTCGCCCGAGTCCCAGGTCGTCACGGTGGCCGTCCCGGCCAGTACTGCGTCCACCTCGGCCACGTATTCGGCCTGACTCTCCTGGCGACGGGCCATGGGGGTGAGATCGACGCCCCAGCTCTGGCCCCATCCGGATTCTTCGGTCAGCGCCGACGGGATGAACTCGGCCACGTGGCGGTCACCGGCACCGGGCAGGGCTCCGTAGCGGTCGAGGATGGTCAGCTTGAGCGCGTGCCGCTGCGCGAAATCGGCTTTGGTGAAGGGCTCGGCCGGGGGACGGTTCGGGCCCGGGCGCAGGGCCTCCAGTCCTCCGAGCTCGTCCACCAGTTCCGCCAGCAGAGCGAAGCCGTCGGCTCCGTCGACCTCGAGGGCGGTGATGACCGGGAAGTGGTTGACGCCGACGACCGTCGGGCGAATGGCCGTGTGGGGCTTCCCGAAAGCGATGGCCACGTCCATGGCGAAGTTGCCCACCTCGTGGCACAGTCCCACCGTCTTGATCTGTGTCTGGCGGCACACCGACCGGGTCAGGGCCGTCATGGGGTTGGTGATGTTGAGCATCCAGGCGTCGGGGCAGCCTTCTTCCATGTCGCAACCGATGCTCACCAGGATCGGGATGTTGCGCAGGGAGCGGCTGATCCCGCCGGGGCCGACACTGTCGCCCACCGACTGGCGGATCCCGTACTTGGCCGGGATGTCGATGTCGAGGGCCATCGAGTCGAAGCCGCCGGTCGAGATGGTCACGATGACGAAATCGGCGCCATCGACGGCGCGCCGTTGGTCGGTGGTGGTCTCGACCGTCATCTTGGTGCCCATCTTCTCGTTGGCCAGGCGGGCGAATCCTTCCATCTTCTCCAGGGGGGCCGGGTCGATGTCCTCGAGGACGAGATGCATGTCGGCCAACGGCGCCACGGCCAAGAGGTCGGTGATCAGCTTCGGCGACCACTGATAGCTACCGCCGCCGATGATGGTGACCTGCATGGCCGATCAGCTCCCCGCTCTGGCGCCCCCCGGAGGGCGG
This sequence comes from Acidimicrobiaceae bacterium, assembly GCA_003131945.1. The sequence goes on along the minus strand of PKWD01000431.1, from coordinate 2,981 downwards.
TGCGCCCTGTGTGCTGACACCTCGTGTAGCGGTGCCATCATGCCAGGCCCGGACCCTCCGATTCCCCCCGGCCACCGGCGCGTGTGTCGAGCCAGCGGCGGAAGCCGGCCGCGTTCGAATGGACGCCGTTCAGGGTTTCGAGCTTCTCCCGCTGGGCCGGATCCACGTCGTCCAGGTCATCGGCGAAGGCGGCGTCGAGGGCGGTGGCGATGTCGTCGCCCTGGCGCCAGGCCGCCTCGGCCACCTCGGCCCAAAGCCGGAGCGTCTCCTGCGCCTCCTCGAGCAGAGAGGTCGGATCGGGCATCAGGCCGTAGTGGGCGAGGGCCAGGCCGGCCGGACTGCGGCCGGCGAAACGCTCCAACGAATGGATGGCCTGATCGAGATCGAAGTCCGGCGGCGGCGTGGCCGGCCGCAACACCCCGGCGTCGGGCAGACGCACACCGACGGCGTCGCCGGCGAAGAGGATGCCACTGGCCGAGTCGTGCAGGGCCAGGTGGTGCTTGGCGTGGCCCGGCGAGTCGACGGTGACGAGGACGCGGTCGGGTCCCACCCGTATCTCCTCCCCGTCCTCGAGCACGTGGATCCTCTCGGCCGGGGTGGGATCGAGCCGGCCGTACAACGAGTCGAGCAAACTCCCGTAGACGCGGGCGGCGGAATCGACGAGCCGGCTGGGGTCGATCAGGTGCCGGGCCCCTTTGCCGTGGACATAGACGGTGGCCGACGGAAAGGCCCGGGCCACGTCGCCCACCCCGCCGGCATGGTCGAGGTGGATGTGGGTGACGGCCACCCCGGCCAGATCTTCGGCCCCCAGGCCGAGCCCATCGAGGGCTTCGAGAAGAGCGGGCACCGAGCTCTGGCTTCCCGTCTCCACCAGCACCGGCGCCGGTCCGGTGAGCAGATAGCCGGCCGTCACCCGCTCCCAACCGCCGAGAAGGGTGTCGATCTCGATGACACCCGGAGCGATTTCTGTTGTCACTGGTCGAAGTCCGTCACTGGTCGAAGTCGGTCATTGGTTGATCTCGATGACCACCTTCACGTCATCGGGCTGACGGGCCAGCGCTTCGGAGAAGCGGGCCAGTGGCACCTTGCGGCTCACGAGGCGCTCGAGCCAGCCGTGGTCGGCCCGGGCCAGTGCCGCCGCCGCCGCCTCGTAGTGACGTCGGTTGGCGTTCACCGATCCGACGATCGCCTGGTTGGACAGAACGAGCGAACGGTTGAGCAGTCCGGCGTCCACGTCGATGCTGTGCCCGCCCGAGGACACGCCGGTGAGGCAGAGGACGCCGTTCGGACCCATGTGCTCCATGGCGTCGAAGACGAGGCTGCTGACCCCGGTGCACTCGATGACCACATCGGGCGGGGGACAGGCGTCCTCGATCGTCCCCGTGTGATAAGTGGCCCCGAGGGCGGCGACCAGATCGGGCTTGAGGCCGCTCGTCACCTGGTCGAGCACGTGGACCTCCATGCCGCGCTGGACGGCGATGAGGGCGGCGAGGAGCCCGATGGGCCCGGCCCCGGTGATCACGGCGAGCATCGGCGCCCAGTGGGCGCGGCCGCCGATGCGGTCCACCTGCTCCCACGCTTTGGCCACCACGCTGGTCGGCTCGAGAAGCACCCCGCACCGGCCGAGAGCGGGGTCGAGCTTCACCACGAAGTCGGGCTCGATCCGGTAGCGCTCCGAGCAGTAGCCGTCGCGCTGCTTGATGCCGCGCTCGGTGTACTGACCGTTGTGGCAGAAATCCCACTCACCCACGGCGCAGTTGGCACAGGGCACGGCGTCGGGTCGACGGACGATCCCCACCACCAGGTCACCGGCCGCCACGGCGGCACCGGCCGGGGCTTCGAGGACACGGCCGAGCGACTCGTGGCCGAGCACCAGACGCTCCCGCCCGGCCGGCGGCCACCCGTAAGCACCCGAGGTGATCTCGATGTCGGTCCCGCACACCCCGACGGCCAGCGTCTCCACCAGCACAGCGCCGTCAGACAGCGGCGGCTCGTCGATGTCGTCCAGACGGGCCGAGCCCGCCGTCATCGGTTTCACGGTCAGCGCCTTCAAGCCGGGGTCCTCATCTTTGGTCCGTCATCTCTGGTCCTTCACCGTTGGAGCCTCCATTTCTATGTCTCTTGCGGGGGTGGGCGCCCCTTCCCTGGGGTTCGCCCTTCCCCCGCCGCCATTGCCGCAGGCGGGCCGGCCCCAGACTGGCCAAGGCCGTCGGCGCCTTCACCTCATCCACCTCGGGGTGCCCGCTCAGGTTGTAGGCGGCGTTCACGAGAGACACGTGGGAGAAGGCCTGGGGGAAGTTGCCGACCTGTCGTTTGGCCACGGCGTCGTACTCCTCGGCCAGGAGTCCGAGGTCGTTGCCGAGACCGATGAGACGATCGAGAAGAGCGGTGGCGTCGTCGTGGCGACCGAGCAGGAAGAGGCAGTCGGCCAACCAGAACGAACAGGCGAGAAACGCACCCTCGTGGCCCTCCAGGCCGTCGACGGCGTGGGCGTCGGTGGCGCGGTAGCGCAGGACGAAGCCGTCCTCGGTCAGGTCGCGCTCGATCGCCTCGATGGTGGAACGGACACGGTCGTCGGTGGCGGGGAGGAAGCCCATGAGAGGCATCATGAGGAGACTGGCGTCGAGAGCGTCGGAGCCGTAGTACTGGGTGAAGGCGCCCACCTTCTGGTTGAACCCTTCGGCGCAGACCTGCTCATGGATCGTGTCACGCAGGGTCCGCCATTCGTCGACGGGTCCGGATTCGCCGCATTCCTCGACCATCTTGATGGCGCGGTCGAAGGCCACCCACGCCATGACCTTCGAGTGGGTGAAGTGCCGCCGCGGCCCGCGCACCTCCCAGATGCCGTCGTCGGGCTCGGCCCACCCGGTCTCCAGGAACTTCACGAGGACCCGTTGCAGGTCCCAGACGGTCTCACTGAGCACACCGCCGACCTTGCTGGCCACGTACAGGGCCGACATGACCTCGCCGTAGACGTCGAG
>PKWD01000457.1 GCA_003131945.1 Acidimicrobiaceae bacterium | reverse complement strand
GCCCGCCCTCGCCGCGCCCGCAGAAACCGAAGTCCTCCAGGCTGAGAAGGACGAGTCCGGTGAAGTGGTCGTAGATCTCGGCCACGTCGATGTCGCTGCGCCTCACCCCGGCCCGGGCCGCCTGGTCCCAGAGCCGCCCGGCCACGGTCCGGGCCCCGGCACTGGTGTAGTCGTCGTCGGGCATCGAAACGTTCGAATACTGGCCGTGGCCGAAGCCGCGTGGCGCGCCCTGGGCGTTCGCCAGTACCTCGACCGGTGTCCGGGCCAGATCGAGGGCCCGTTGGCGACTGGTCACCACCACGGCACAGGCCCCGTCGTTCTCGAGGCAGCAGTCGAAGAGACGGAAGGGCTCGGAGACGAACCGCGACGCCAGGTAGTCCTCCATCGTCATGGGCCGGTCGCCCATCACGGCCCGGGGGTTGCGGGCCGCATGGGCCCTCGTCGTCACGGCCACCTGTCCCATTTGTTCGGCCGTGGTGCCGAAGAGGTGCATGTGGCGCTGGAGGACCATGGCGTAGGCGATGGGTGGGCTGAACATGCCGAAGGGCATGGTGAAGCCCAGGTGCGCTTCGAGCAGGGTGCGGGCCTTGCGTAGTCCGGGCACCCGGGCCGGCCCCTTCGTCGGCCGACCCCCGGGACCCTGGCCGAAGCGGTGGAACTGCCCCTGGCACAGCGACCGGTAGACGACGACCACCTCGGCGGCGCCGGTCTCCACGGCCATCGCCGCGTTGGCGATGGCGGCGCAGGCCCCGCCCCCTCCGGGGAGCCAGGACATGGTGGCGTAGCGCAGTTCGGCCAGACCCAGATCGGCGGCGGCGAAAGTGGCATCGTTGCGGTCGTCGGCGAACGACGCCAAACCGTCGACGTCGTCCATGGAAAGCCCGGCATCGGCCACGGCCGCCGCAATGGCGTCGATGGCCAACCGGTACTCGCTCGTGTCGGCGATCCCGCCCCACTTGGCGTAGCGGGTCTCGCCGATCCCGACNNCCGACGAGGCAGGCGCGGTTGCTCACGGGCCGGTGCTCACGGCCGGTCCGTCGACCACTGGGCGCTGACCTCGGCGCTGTGCTCACCGAGCAACGGCGGCCGGCGGTCCATGACCCAGGGAGACCCGTGGGCCACGAAAGGGGCACCGGGATAGGTCACACTGCGGCCGAGCTCGGGATGGGCGAGCGCCACGAAGTGTCCGCGGGCGGCCAGATGTTCATCCTCGAGAACCTCTTCCGGGGACCGGACCACCCCCCAGGGCAGACCGGCCGACTGACCGAGCCGGTAGAGCTCCTCCCCGTCGTGCTTCTCGGCCAACCGCTTGAGGGCCCGCCAGACCTCGCCGTAGTTCTTGGCCCGGTGACCCGGATCGGCGAAGGCCGGATCCGACAGCGAGCCGGCCACCCCTTCGGCCTCGAGCATCTCGAGCATCCGCGTGAACACATGGGGACCGAGGAAGTCAGGCGTGAGGGCGGCGACCTGGCGCCCATCGGCGGCCGTCAGAGAGGGGTGCGGTCCCCGGTGGTAAGTCTCACCGGCGCAGAGGTAGGACATCAGGTGCCACTCGGTCATGCTGGCCGAGCACTCGTANNTACTGACCCCGGCCGACGCCGCTCTCCCGGGCAGCCGGGCCGCGCCAGGCCAGGGCGGCGAGGACGGCGATGGCGGCGTAGGTGGAGGCCGTCCGCCAGGCCTGGTTCTCCTGGCAGGCGATCGGCGGGGTGTCGTAGAGGCCGTCGGGGCCCGGGCCGTAGCCGCACCCGGCCATGGAACCACCGAGGGCCATGAGGACGAGGTCGTCGGCCAGGTAGTCGGCCCAGGGTCCGTCCTGACCGAAGGGCGTCACCGCGCAGACGATCAATGGCGGCTGACGGGCCGAGAGCGCCTCGTAGGAGAACCCGCGCCGGGCTGCGTCAGCCGGCCGCATGGTATGGACGAACACGTCGGCCGCCGCCACGAGCTCGATGATCTCGGCGTCGTCTCCCACCACGACCGAGCGCTTCCCGACGTTGTCGGCCCAGAAGGCCAAGCTCCGGTCGTGCGCGTCGCCGGCGCGGTCGTCGAGAAACGGACCGATGGCCCGGGCCGGCGATCCGCCGGGCGGCTCGGCCTTCACGACATCGGCGCCGAGTCCGGCCAGCAGCCGGCCGCAGTAGTCGGCCGTCTGGTCGGTGAGCTCGAGAACGCGCACGCCATCGAGGGGAGCACTCACGACAACACACCGTCGGCCGCCAGGGCCTCGACATCCTCGGGTGTCATGCCGAGGAGCTCCTCGAGGACGGCGCCGGTGTCGCCGCCGAGAAGGGGCGGACCCCGGTGGAGAAAGCCCCCGGTGTCCGGCGGTGTGGCCGACATCCGGAAGGGAACGCCCTCGAGGGGCAGCGGTCCGACCTCGGCGTTCCCGAGCGCGGTGAAATGGCCGCGGGCCGCCAGTTGGGGGTCGCGCTCGAGCCGGTCGGCCGCGTCCTGCACGACCCCGGCCGGCACTCCGGCGCCCTGGAGGGTGTCCATGATCTCGTAGCGGTCCCGTGGCGATGTCCAGGTCTCGAGCAACCGGTCGAGGGCGTCGGCGTGTTCGACCCGTCCGGCCAGGGTGGCGAAGCGGGGATCGGCCGTCCACCGCGGCCGACCCGTCCAGCCCGGCTCGTCGGTCCGGTCGATCACACCGACCAACGCGGCCCACTGCTCTTCGGTGGTGCAGGAGATGACGACCCAATTGTCGATGCCGGCGGCCCGGTAGGCGCCGCCGGGGGCGGTGGCCGGATGCAGGCGGCGGTTGCCGGTGGGAAAGCCGGGCCGACGCGACGGTCGGGCGTTCAGCATCGAGTCGAGGAGGAGGGCGCCCGAGAGAGCGGTGGCCGGTTCCAGTTGGGAGACATCGAGGTGCTGTCCCTCGCCGGTCCGGCGGCGATGGAGGAGGCCGGTGAGGATGGCGACGGCCCCGAGATAGCCTCCGACGTGGTCGAGATAGGAGAAGGACCATCCGGCCGGCGGGCGGTCGGGGAGGCCGACCATGAAGGTGAGACCGGTGAGGGCCTGGGCGGTGGGGCCCATGGTCACGTGGGAGACGTCGGGCCCGGAGTGGCCGAAGCCGCACATCGAGACATAGATGATGTCGGGCTTGATCTCCTTGAGGACGTCGTAGCCGAGGCCCCAGCGGGCGAAGGTTCCGGCGGCGAAGCTCTCGGTCACGACGTCGGAGACCGAGACGAGGTCCTTCAGCAGGGCCAGGCCCTTCGGGTGGCGGGCGTCGAGGGTGATCGAGCGCTTGCCGCCGGTGTTGTACTTGTAGAAGATCCCGCCCCGGTTGGCCGAGGCCGCACCGGCGGCGTTGGCCAGGGTGGCGGCCCCGAAGCCCTCGCCCCGCTCCCCGGGATCGGGCACGAACGGTGGCATGACCCGGATGGCGTCGGGATGACGGGTGGACTCGACCCGGATGACCTCGGCCCCCAGGCAACCGCAGATCAGAGTGGCCTGGGCCCCGAAGCCGAGCCGGGTGAAGTCGAGGATGCGGACTCCGCCGAGGGCCATGGCGCTCTTCGGGGTCACGGCGCCGGCGCGGTCGGGTTCCTGGCCCCGGCCCTCTGTCGTCACGGGGCCGACGATAGTGTGAAGAGTTGACACGCGTGTCAGGGATGACAGGCCCGGCGCGCCACCGCCGGCCAACCGGCACGGCCACAGCGCGCCGACCGGCACCGCCACAGCCAGCCAGAGACAGAGAGGGCGACATGGAGCTCGAAGACCTGGTGCTCGTCAGCGTCGACGACCATGTGGTGGAGCCGCCGGACATGTTCGCCGAGCACATGCCGAAGAAGTTCGCCGCTCAGGTGCCGGTGGTCGACCGTCGGGAGGACGGCACGGAGATCTGGCGGTTCGACGGCAAAGAAGCCACGAACATCGGGCTCAACGCGGTGGCGGGACGGCCGGTGGAGGAATACGGGATCGAGCCGACGTCGTTCGCCGAGATCCGCAAGGGCTGCTTCGACATCCACGAGCGGGTCCGGGACATGGATGCCAACGGGGTGATCGCCTCGATGTGCTTCCCGTCGTTCCCGCAGCTCTGCGGGCAGCTGTTCGCCAAGGCCTCGGATCCGGACCTCGGGCTGGCCGTGCTCCGGGCCTACAACGACTGGCANNCGAGGTCAGGCGGGTGGCCGACAAGGGCTGTCACGCGGTGTCGTTCTCGGAGAACCCGGCCAAGCTCAAGCTGCCGTCCTTCCACAGCGACCACTGGGATCCGTTCTGGTCGGCCTGCTCCGACG
>PKWD01000210.1 GCA_003131945.1 Acidimicrobiaceae bacterium | reverse complement strand
CAGCTCTTCGACAGCTGGGCCGGGGCGCTGTCGGCGCAGGAGTACGAGAAAAGCGTCCTGCCCGCCAGCCGGCGGGTCCTCGCAGGTCTGGCCGATCTTTCGGTGCCCCGGATCCACTTCGGGGTGGGGACCGGCCATCTGCTGCCGCTCATGGCCTCGGCCGGGGCCGATGTCGTCGGGGTCGACTGGCGGATGCCGCTCGACCAGGCCCGGCGGCTCATCGGGCCCGGCTACGCGGTGCAGGGAAACCTGAATCCGGCCACCTGTCTGGAGGGGTGGGAAGCGGTCGAGGAAGAGGCCGGCGATGTCATGGCCCGGGGTGGGGGTAGAGGTCACATCTTCAATCTCGGGCACGGGGTCCTGCCGGAGACCGATCCGGGGATCCTGGAGCAGCTGGTCTCCTATGTGCACGCCCAGTCACCCGGGACCACGGCCGCGGCGGAGACCGGATGACCACCGGGGTGCTCGTCATGGCCCACGGCACGCCCCGGTCGGTGGAGGAGGTCGCGCCTTTCTATACCGAGATCCGACGGGGCCGTCCGCCGTCGGCCGCACAGCTGGCCGAGCTCGAGGGGCGATACCGGGCCATTGGCGGCACCTCGCCTCTGAACGAGCTCACCCGGGCCCAGGTGGCCGGCATCGCCGGAGCCCTGGAGAAGAGGGCGCCGGACCGTTTCACGGTGGTGGGTGGGGCCAAGTTCGCCGACCCGCGCATCGAGGAGGCGGTGGGCGAGCTTCTCGGAGCCGGGGTGAGCCGGGTCATCGGGCTCGTGCTCGCCCCGCACTCGTCGGTGGTGAGCGTGGGCGAGTACGCCCGCCGGGCCCGGGAGGCCATCGCCGCCGGGGGTGACCCGGGAAGGCCGGTCGTCTTCGAGATGATCGACCACTGGTACGAGGCCGCCGGGTTCGTGTCGCTCCTGGCCGAGCGGGTGAGCGAAGCGGTGGCCTCGCTGGGGGCCGACGCCGGCCGGGCCACCGTGGTGTTCACGGCTCACAGCGTCCCCACCCGGGTGGTGCTGTCCGGCGATTCCTATGCCGAGCAGCTGGAGCAGTCGGCCCGGGCCGTGGCCGGGGCGGCCGGGATCCGGGACTGGTCGGTGGGATGGCAGAGCGCCGGACGCACCGACGACCAATGGCTCGGTCCGGACATCAACGCCGTGATCAGGTCCATCGCCGGGGCCGGGGGGGCGGCAGTGGTGGTCTGTCCCATCGGCTTCGTCTCGGACCACCTCGAGGTTCTCTACGACGTCGACATCGAAGCCCGGGCCACAGCCGAACGCTCCGGGATCGCCTTCACCCGGACGGCGTCGCTCAACGACGATCCGCGCTTCTGCGATGTCCTGGCCGAGGTCGTCCTGGCCGCCGACGACGACATCTGACCGGGTGGGCCCCACGGCACAGCGCACGGTGGCGGTGATCGGCGGCGGTATCGCCGGGCTGTCGGCCGCCTGGGAGCTGTCGGGCGCGGCCGGAGGTGAAACGCGGGTGGTTCTGTTCGAAGCCGGGTCCCGTTTCGGCGGGAAGCTCTTCAGCGAGGTCGTCGGCGGGCGGGAGGTTGATCTCGGACCCGATGCTTTCGTGGCCCGTCGTCCGGAGGCCCTGGCGCTGTGCCGCGAGCTCGGCCTCGAGGGGGACCTGGTGGCGCCGGGGGCACGGCGGGCCTATGTCTGGGCCCGGGGACGGTTGCGGCTTCTCCCGGCTGGGTTGGCCCTCGGCGTGCCCACCCGTCTGGGGCCGCTGGCCCGGTCGGGCATCTGCTCCCCGGCCGGACTCGTCGGCCCCGCTCTGGACCTCCTTCGTCCAACTTTCGGGTCCGGTCCTGCTAACGGGTCTGATCCGGGGTCGACGGCCGGCACCGACCGGGCCGTGGGCGAGGTGGTCGGGCGACGCCTCGGCCGGGAGGTGGCGACCAGGCTCGCCGGTCCGCTCATCGGCGGGATCCACGCCGGGACGATCGACACCATGAGCAGCGCGGCCGTCTTCCCGGCCCTGCTCGAGGCCGACCGTCGACCGGGGAGCCTGATGCGGGCACTGCGTCCCACGATGCCCCGGCCGCAGGCCGCCGCCCCGGTGGCCGGCGCCGTCGCCGGCACCCCCGGAACCGGCGCTCGAGGCAATGGGGAAGCGCCGGTGTTCCTGACCTTGCGGGGCGGGCTCGGCCGGTTGGCCGAGACGCTCGCCGACGCCCTCGGACAGCGGGGCGTGGAGCTGCGACCGGACTCGCCGGTGGGCGGGCTGGCCCGGGTGTCCGACGGCGACGACGGACGCTGGATGATCACAACGGCTGGAGATGAAGTCGGTGCCGACGGCGTCGTCATCGCCGTGCCGACCCCGGCGGCGGCCGGGTTGCTGCGCCGGCACGACGCTTGGCTGGCCGACGCGCTCGGCGCCGTGACCTATTCCTCGGTGGCCATCATCACCATGCGCTTCGGCGACGACGTCATCCACCATCCACTCGACGGCAGCGGATTCCTCGTCCCCCGGGGCGACGGCCACCAGCCCGATCCCCTCCTCACCGCCTGCACCTGGCTCAGCTCCAAGTGGCCCGAGCTCGGACGCCCCGGGGACGTCCTGCTGCGGGTGTCGGTCGGTCGTCAGGGCGACGACCGCCACGAGGCGCTGGGCGACGACGAGCTCGTGAGCCGATGCCTGGCCGAGCTCGGCCCCATGATGGGCGTGACCGGTTCCCCGCTCGAGGCCGTCGTGACCCGCTGGTCCGAGGCCTTTCCCCAGTACCCCGTGGGCCACCCGGTGGCGGTGACGGCCATGGAGGCGGCCGCCGCCCGGCTGCCGGCCATGGCCCTGGCCGGTGCCGCTCTCCACGGGGTGGGCATCCCGGCCTGCATCGGCAGCGGCCGCCAGGCGGCCCGGGCCGTCCTCGCCGGTGTCGGCGCCGGGTCCGGCCGGGTCCGGTGAACGGTCCCGACGACGCCGGCCTGACCGGGTCGGCTCTCCCGTCGGCGCCGGCGGCGCCGGTCGTGCCGGTGGTCGATCCCGGCCCCGACAGTCGACCGGCACCTTCGCCGACCCGGACCCCCGGCGGCCGTTGGAGGGCGGGCCGGCGCCAGCGTCGGGGGCGCGTGGTCCTGCCCGCTCTTGTGGCCGGCGTCGGTCTCGCCGCCTCGCTTCCTCCCTGGGGCTTCTGGATACTGGCCGGCCCGGCCGCCGGCCTCTTGTGGTGGCGGTTGGGCGGCCTCCGCTTTCGCCAGCGTCTCCTGGCCGGATGGCTGGCCGGGCTCGGCCTGTTCGTCACCGGCCTGTGGTGGGCGATCTCGTTCAACGTCTACGGCGGGGTGATCCTCATGGCCGTCCAGGCGCTGGCCCTCGCCCTGGCCTGCGCCGCCTCCCCGCCCGGTCGCGGTCGCCTCGCCGCGTTGGCCGGGGCCATGGTGCTCGTCGAGGCCCTGCGTTCGACCTGGCCCTTCGGTGGGCTCCCTCTCGGGGGCATCGCCCTCGGCCAGGCCGGAGGTCCCCTGGCCGGGGCGGCCCGCCTCGGGGGCCCACTGCTCCTCGTCGGTCTCGTCTGGCTGGGGGGATCGGGCCTCGGTGCACTGGCCACCGTCATCGGACGCAGCCTGGCCCGCCGGCCCGCTCTGTCGCGCCCGCCCCTGGGATGGACCGAACTGGCCCGTCATGCCGGGCAGGTGGGCGACGTCCCCGGCTCGACCCGGGTCGGCCCTGCCCCCGACGGCACCGGGGCGACCGCTCATCGAACGACAGGGCACTCGACGACCGGACATCGGGCGACTGTGTACCGGCCGAGGATGGCCGGAGCGATCGTGGCCGCCGTCGCCGCCCTGGCCGCGGTGAGCGGGCTGGCGCTCTGGGGCTCAGTGGCCCCCGACGGCGGCCACGCGGTGGGGACCCTGCGGGTGGCCGCTGTCCAGGGGGGAGGTGTCCGGGGGCTGCGCAAGGCCGAGGTGAGCCCGGCGTCGGTGTTCGCCGCCCAGCTGGCGGCGACCCGCGAGATTCCGGCTGTCGACGCCGGGCGGCCACCGACTCTCGTCGTGTGGCCCGAAGACGTCGTCTCGCTCCAGGTTCCCCTCGCTCGGTCGTCGGCGAAGACCACGCTGGCCGACACGGCCCGGCAGTTGCGCGCCACGCTCATCGTCGGGGTGACCGAGACCGTGTCGGCCACGGCCTTCCGCAACGAGATCGTCGCCTTCGCCCCCGACGGCTCGGTGGTGTCCCACTTCGAGAAAGTCCACCGCGTCCCCTTCGGCGAGTACATACCGGACCGGGCCTTCTTCTCCCACCTGGCCAATCTGTCATCGGTGCCCCTCGACGCCATCGCCGGCCATAGCGACGGCGTTCTGCACACACCGGCCACCGCCCTCGGCACCATGGTGTCCTACGAAGTCTTCTTCGCCGCCCGCGGACGCATCGCCACGCGGGCGGGGGCGAAGCTGCTGATCGTCCCCACCAACACCGCCTCGTACTCGACGAGCCAGGTCCCGACCGAGGAGATCGCCGCCTCGCGGCTCCAGGCCATCGCCGAAGGGCGCGACCTCATCCAGGCCTCCCCCACCGGCTTCAGCGCCATCGTCGACCGCCGCGGACTCGTCCTGGCCCGCACATCACTGGGGACGCGCCAGGTCCTCGTGGGCGATGTCGATCTGTATACCGGTCACACCGTCTACGAGCGCTTCGGGGATCTTCCCGTTCTCCTCGGTGCCGCCGCCCTACTGATCGGCGGGTGGGTGGCCGCTCTCACCGAAGCCGATTCCTCCGACACGGCCCGACGCCAGCGCCGCAACGGCCGCCCCCACGCGGCTGGAACCCCCACTCTGTTGCGCAACCGCTGACGAGGGCGGCGCCGTCGGTGACCGTCATCCCTCGTCACGTGGGCTGAGGCTCGGCCGAAAATCGTCGAAAGCCACCGCCACTGCGCGTCTGTCCATCCTCGACCAGGACGAGGAAGGTTCCGCCAGGCGGATCAAAGTCATCGACGGGCGGTTCGAAGTTCTCTATGTCGGCGATGGCCAGGTCGTGTCCTGATCGGCAGCGCCACCGATACTCCTTGACAAGTCCGGCGAGCAGAGGCCTGACGGCATCATCACCCAGTCGGACGTGGACCAGTCCCATTCCAGGAATAGTGCCTCAGCCAGTCGGTGATCGTGCCCACCGCGTCTCTCGGGGGTATTCGTCCCCTCACTCGTAGTACCCCGAATGGATGTAGATGCAAGGGATCCCTTGGGAATGGAACATGTCACGGTTGCGGGGATCGTCCTCGAAGGCCAGCCGGAGATCGAGCCCGTGCCCGCGCAGACCGGCCACCACCGAGCGCTTGTAGTAGGCGACCGGCGCCGTGTCACCGCGGCTGCGCATGACCAGAAGGTCCCAGCGCAGCCGGTAGCGGGCCAGCCATGCGAGCGTCTGCGGCTGGACCCGCAGGGGGCGACCGGTGAGCAGGACGATGCGCAGTCCGGGATCGAGCAATTCGAGGAGCCGACCGACCTCGTCGATGAGCGGATCGTCGGCGCAGGCGTCGAAGAAGGCGTCCCAGTCACGCCGGCCCCATTCGAGATAGTGCTGGCGACCGGCCGCATCCGACAGGACGCCGTCGATGTCGAACACGACCGTCGGTCCCGGCTCCACGGCCCCGGCGCGCCAACACCAGTTGGGGGGGGTGGGCTCCGAAGGTGTCGACGACCTGTCCGAGGCGCTCATTCCTCGGTCGGTCGCTGTTCGGCGAGCTTCCTGATCTCCTCCACCACCCGCGGGTC
>PKWD01000370.1 GCA_003131945.1 Acidimicrobiaceae bacterium | reverse complement strand
GGCTGCAGATCGTGGCCTCTCCCCGGGCCCGCAACAAGATCCGCCAGTGGTTCAGCCGGGAGCGACGAGAAGACGCCATCGAGAACGGCCGGGACGCCTTGGCCAAAGAGTTGCGGCGCGAGGGGATGCCGCTGCAAAAGGTCATGGGGTCAAGCGCCTTGGTGCAGGTGGCGGCGTCGATGAACCTGGCCGACGTCGAAGCGCTCTACGCCAGCATCGGGGAGCATCAGGTGTCGGCCCAATCGATCGTCCAGCGACTGAGCCGCGAGCTGCGCGGTGGGGAGCCCGAGCAGCTACCGACCACGGCGACGACCTNNACGTCATGGTCCACCTGGCGCGGTGCTGCACCCCGGTGCCCGGTGACGAGATCATCGGCTTTGTGACCCAGGGTCGCGGGGTGTCGGTGCACCGGGCCGACTGTTCGAACGCCACCGCGCTGTCGGCCCGTTCCCAAGAGCGCCTGATAGAGGTGGAATGGGACCGGGGCGGCGAAGGTGTCTTCCTGGCCACCCTCGAGGTGCTGGCCTTCGATCGGTCCCGCCTGCTGGCCGACGTCAGCCGGGTGGTGTCCGAGCACCACCTCAACATCGTCGCCGCCCGGACCGCCACCGCCCTCGACCGCGTCAGCCGGATGGCCTTCGACGTGGAGCTGGCCGACCCCGGTCATCTTGATTCGCTGTTGAGCTCGCTCAAGCATCTCGACGGCGTCTTCGACGCCTTCCGTTCGCTGCCCGGCCGAAAGGGCTGACCCACGGTGGCGAACGAGAAGCCTGAAACGCCGGTGATACGCGCCCCGACGGGCACCCACGATGTCCTGTGGCCGGAGTCGAGCCGCTGGGAGGCGCTCCTGGCCCGCTTTTCGGCCCGGGCCCGTCGAGCGGGCTTCGGTTTGACGCTGACGCCCATGTTCGAGGACGCCCGGCTGTTTCGCCGGGGTATCGGTGAGAGCAGCGACGTCGTCAACAAGGAGATGTACGAGTTCGACGATCGCGGTGGGCGGGCCTTGGCTCTGCGACCCGAGGGCACGGCGTCGGTGGTGCGGGCTTTCGTCCAGCATCACCCGCCGACACCGTGGAAGGCGTGGTACGTCACGCCGGCCTTCCGCTACGAACGACCCCAGGCGGGCCGCTACCGCCAGCACCACCAGTTGGGCGTCGAGGTGCTCGGCACCGAAGACCCCGACCTCGACGTGGAGGTGATCGCCCTGGCCGCCGGTTTCTATGGCGACCTGGGGCTGCGCCGGATCGACCTGGCCGTGAACTCCATGGGGTGTGCCGAGGACCGTCCGCGTTATGTGACCGCCCTGCACGATTTCCTGGCCGGGCAGGCCACGGAGTTGTGCGACGAGCACCGTGACCGGTTCGCCGCCAACCCGCTGCGGGTCCTCGATTGCAAGCGGCCCGAGTGCCGGGCGGTGACGAACGACGCGCCCCGGTTGATCGACTTCCTCGACAAGGCCTGCGCCGCCCACTTCGCCCGGGTGCGCTCCGGGCTCGACGCCCTCGGTATCGCCTACCGCATCGAGCCCCGTCTCGTGCGCGGTCTCGACTACTACACCCGCACGACGTTCGAGTTCGCCGGCCTGGCCCTCGACTCGGCCCAGAATGCGGTGGGCGGCGGGGGGCGCTACGACGGCCTGTCCGAGGCCATCGGAGGGCCACCCACGCCCGGAATCGGATTCGGCATCGGCATCGAACGGCTCCTCATGGCCTGTGACGCCGAAGGCTGTTTCGCCGTGGCCCCGCCCCCGGCCGACGGCTTCGTCATGGACATCACCAAAGGGGAAAAGGCGGGGGAGCAGGCCCGTGACCTGGTGGACGAACTGCGTCGGGCGGGGCTCACGGCACTGCGGGCCTACGATGGCCGGTCACCGAACTCCCAGATGAAGCAGGCCGACAAATCGGGGGCCCGTTTTGCGCTGATCATCGGGGCCGAGGAGCTGGCCAACGGCGTCGTCACCCTGCGCCCGCTGCGCCGGGACGGCGAGCAGCAGACCGTGAAGCGCCAGGACATCGTGGCCCGCTTGTGCGAGCTGTCGAGCGAAGAAGCGAAGGAAGCACCGAACGAAGGATGAGGACGTGACGGCGACGAGCATGCGGACGCACATGTGTGGCGAGCTCAGCTCCGCCGAGGCAGCCACGGTGGTCCGGCTGTGCGGTTGGGTGTCACGGCGGCGCGATCACGGTGAGCACCTGGCCTTCGTGGACCTGCGCGACAACACGGGCATCGTCCAGTGCGTGGTCGACGGCAGCGTCGACGTGAGAAGCGAATGGGTCATCGCCGTGGAGGGGACGGTGCGGCCGCGTCCGCCGGGCACGGTCAACGCCGAGCTGGCCACGGGTGAGATCGAGGTGGCCGACTGCACGGTGGAGGTGCTGGCCAAGGCCGAGCCGCCTCCGTTCCCGGTGGACGACCGGGCCGAGACCGACGAGGCGGTGCGGCTGCGCTACCGCTATGTGGACCTGCGGCGCCCGCGCATGCAGCGCAATCTGCGGTTGCGGGCCCGGGTGATCGATGCCCTCTCCGCCGCCATGGTGCGCCAGGGCTTCTGTGAGGTGGAGACGCCGCTGCTGTGGACGCCGACCCCGGAGGGGGCCCGGGAATTCGCGGTGCCGTCACGGCTGCACCAGGGGTCGTTCTACGTCCTGCCCCAGAGTCCGCAGATCGCCAAGCAGCTGCTCATGGTGGCCGGGACGGACCGCTATTTCCAGGTGGCGCACTGCATGCGTGACGAGGACCTGCGGGCCGACCGCCAGTTCGAGTTCACGCAGCTCGACCTCGAGATGTCCTTCGTGGACCAGACCGACGTGCTCGCCGCCGTGACCGAAGCGGTGACCGACGCCACCGAGGCGGCCGTGGGGGAGCCCCCCGGTGATGCGCCGCACATCACGTGGCACGACGCCATGAACCGCTTCGGCTCCGACAAGCCCGACCTGCGTTTCGCCATGGAGCTCATCGATCTGAGCCCGCTGTTCGAAGGCACCGAGGTGCGGGCCCTCTCGGCCCCGTGCGTGAAGGCCCTTCTCGTCCCCGACGGTGCCTCGCTCGGGCGGAACCGTCTCGACGGCCTCGTCGACCGGGCCAAGGAGCTCGGGGCCAGGGGCCTGGCCTGGTTCAAGGTCACGTCCAGCGAACCGGCCGCTCTCGACTCGCCTCTGGACAAGTTCTTCGGTGAGGCCGAGCGAAACGGCCTGGTGACCGCCACCGGTGCTGCCACCGGCGACCTGGTGCTGGTGGTGGCCGACGAGTGGCGGCTCGTGTGCACGGTGCTCGGGGCCCTGCGCCTCGACCTCGGTCGCCCGGCCATCACCGAGGGGGGACGCCGGTTCTGCTGGGTCACGGATTTCCCGCTGTTCGACGGTGTCGACGACGAGGGGCGCCCCCGGGCCGCCCACCACCCTTTCACCATGCCCCACCCCGACGATCTCGCATTGCTCCAGACGGAGCCCTTGAAGGTGCGGTCCCAGGCCTATGACCTGGTCCTCAACGGCTGGGAGCTCGGTTCGGGATCGATCCGTATCCACCGGGAGGACATCCAGCGCCAGGTCTTCGAGGCCCTGGGCATCTCGGCCGAGGAGGCCGACACCCGCTTCGGGTTCCTGCTGGGGGCGTTTCGCTACGGCGCCCCACCGCATGGGGGGTTCGGGATGGGGATCGACCGGCTGGTGGCCCTGCTAGCCGGAGAGAGCAACATCCGCGAGGTCATCGCCTTCCCGAAGACGCAGTCGGGTACCGATCCGATGACGGGGGCACCCAAGCCGGTGGCCGAGACGGTGCTCGCCGACCTCGGCCTGCGGCTGACGCCCAAATCGGGCTGAGGGGACAGGACATCACGCGGTGGCCGAACGAGGCGGAGGGAAACTGAAAGGTACGGGCCCCGACCTCTTCGGAGCGGCGGCGGTCGACCGCCTGGCCGCCCGGGGACCTCTGGCGGCGCGGATGCGGCCGCGGACGCTCGACGATGTCGTGGGCCAACGGCATCTGGTGGCCCCGGGCGCCCCGTTGCGGGCGCTGGTGGAGAAGGACCGACTGACCTCGGCCATCTTGTGGGGTCCACCGGGGACGGGCAAGACCACGCTGGCGTCGGTCATCGCCACGGTGACGGCCAAGGCCTTCGTGCCGCTGTCGGCGGTGAACGCCGGTGTGGCCGACGTGCGGCGGGCCATCGAGGAGGCGCGGCAGCGACTGGGGGAGCAGGGCCAGGGGACGATCCTGTTCATCGACGAGGTGCACCGCTTCAACAAGGCGCAGCAGGACGCGTTGCTCCCGTCGGTGGAGGACGGGCTCATCGTGCTCATCGGGGCCACGACCGAGAACCCGTTCTTCAGCGTGAACTCGCCCCTGCTCAGCCGGTCGACGCTGTGGCGCCTGGAGCCGCTCGACGACGAGGACCTCGCGGTGGTGGTGTGCCGGGCCCTCGAGAACGAAGGGGCGGGAGCCACCGACGAGGCGGTCGACGCACTGGTGTCGGTGGCCGACGGTGACGCCCGTGCCGCGCTCGGGACCCTCGAGGTGGCCCTGGCCCTGGCCGGGGACGCCCCGGTCACGGTGGAGGATGTGGGCCGGGCCCGGGCCGGACGGCTCCTGCACCAGGGGGCGGACTCCCACTACGACCACACGAGCGCCCTCATCAAGGCCATCC
>PKWD01000252.1 GCA_003131945.1 Acidimicrobiaceae bacterium | reverse complement strand
ACGCCGTCAACCTCACCGACGGGCTCGACGGCCTGGCGTCGGGGGCGGCCACGTTCTGCTTCGCCATCCTGGCCATCATCGGCTACTGGCAGTTCCGTCACCTCTCGATCTACCACGTGAAGTCGGCGCTCGACCTGGCCCTCACGTCCATCGCCCTGGCCGGGGCGTGTCTCGGGTTCCTGTGGTGGAACGCGGCACCGGCGCGGATCTTCATGGGGGACACGGGGTCGCTGGCCATCGGCGCCGGTCTCGCCGCGCTGTCGCTGCAGATGAACCTGCAGCTGCTCCTGCCGGTCATCGGCGGGCTGTTCGTCATCGTCACCCTGTCGGTGCTGATACAGGTGGTCAGCTACCGGGTGTTCGGCCGACGGGTGTTTCTCATGGCGCCCCTGCATCACCATTTCGAGCTGCTCGGCTGGCCGGAGACGACGGTGATCGTGCGCTTCTGGATCTTGGGCGGTCTGTTCGCCGCGCTCGGGCTCGGCCTGTTCTATGCCGACTTCCTGTCGGTCACCAACGTGGTGAAGTGATCTCGGGGATGGAGTCAGCGACCGGTAAGCGTCGGGTGCTCGTCTACGGCCTCGGTGTGAGCGGGGAGGCCGCCGCCCGGCACCTGGTGGCCGAAGGGTTCGAGGTCGTGGCCGCCGACGACGACGGTGGTGAGGGACCCCGGCAGCGGGCGGCCGAGCTCGGGATCGAGCTTGTGGCGGCCCCGGACCGGGCCCGGCTCGTGGCCCTGGCCGCCGAGGTGGACGAGATCGTGGTCACCCCGGGTATCCCGGCCGGACACGGTGTCTTCGGTCTGGGCCCCGGGGTCCGGCTGGTGGGCGAGGTGGAGCTGGCCTGGCGGCGGGCCCGGGCCACGATGGTGGCGGTCACGGGCACCAACGGCAAGACCACGGTGACGACGTTGGTGGCCGGCATGCTGGTGGCCTCGGGGGTGCGGGCCGTGGCCGCCGGCAACATCGGCGCCCCACTTCTCGACGCCGTGGCCGGCGACGCCGAGGTGGTGGTGGCCGAGGTATCGTCGTTCCAGCTGGCGCTGACCGACACCTTCCGTCCGGCGGTGGCGGCCTGGCTCAATTTCTCCGAAGACCATCTCGACTGGCATCCGACGCTCGGCGACTACCGCGATGCCAAGGCCAAGGTGTGGGCCAACAGCGGTCCCGGAGACATCGTCGTCGTGAATGCCGAGGACCCGGTGGTGCTCGAGGCGTCGGCGGGGCCGGCCGGGCGCGGTGCCACGGTGGTGACCTTCGGCCTCGGCGGCGGCGACCGCTTGCCCGACTACAGGGTGGAGGCGGGGCGCCTGGTGGGCCCGCAGGGGATAGTGCTGGGGTTGGTCGAGGAGCTCCCGCGTTCGCTCCCGCACGATCTGGTCGACGGTCTCTGTGCCGCCGCGGTGGCGTTGGCCGCCGGGGCCCGGGCCGACGGCTGCCGGCGGGTGCTCGGTGCCTTCCGGGGGCTCCCCCACCGGGTGGAGCTGGTGGGCGAGGCTAGAGGGGTGGGTTTCTACGACGACTCCAAGGCGACGACTCCGGGCGCCGTGCTGGCCGCCTTGGGTGGCTTCGACTCGGCCGTGCTGATCGCCGGGGGCCGCAACAAGGGACTGGATCTTTCGGTGCTGCGGTCAGCGGCCGGGCATCTCCGGGGAGTGGTGGCCATCGGTGAAGCGGCACCCGAGGTGACGGCGGCCTTCAGCGGTGCCTGCACCGTGCTCCAGGCGGCCTCGATGGCCGAGGCGGTGGGCCTGGCGGCGGGGATGGCCGAGCAGGGCGATGCGGTGGTGCTGTCGCCGGCGTGCGCCTCGTACGACTGGTACACCTCGTACGGAGCCCGGGGCGACGACTTCGCCCGCTGTGTCCGGGCGCTCAAGCGAGCTCCGGTCCCGGGCGACACGACGGCTCCGGCCTCGGCCGACGGGGGGGAACGATGAGCCCGGCGCCCGGGGCCTCACCGGCGCGCCCGGAGCCGCAACGCCGGGTCCCGTCGCTGCGGGTCCTCGATGGGGGAGGGTCACGCCGGCGCCTGCGACGATCGGCGAATGCACCGCCGCGACGTGACTTCGTCTCGACGCGGACGGCCGTTCTGGCGCTCGTGCTCAGTCTGTGCGGAGTCGGTCTGGTGATGGTGCTGTCGGCTTCGGCCTACACGTCGCTGGTGGACTACGGGTCGGTGTGGACGATCTTCATGCGCCAGGTGTTGTGGATGGCCCTGGGCGGGATCGCCCTGTACGTGGCGGCGCGTATGAGCTACGACCGGTGGCGGCGGGTGCGGGTGCTGCTTCTGGTGGGCACCCTGGCGCTGCTGGTGGTCGTGCTCGTCCCGAGTCTCGGGGTGTCGGCCGGTGGATCGGCACGGTGGATCGGCTTCGGGCAGCTGCGGATCCAGCCGTCGGAGCTCATGAAGCTGGCATTGGCCGTCTTCGGCGCCGACCTGCTGGCCCGCCGGGCCGACCGGGTCCACCAACCGGGGGCTGTGGTGGTGCCCATGCTCGTGGTCTTGGGGATCGCCTGTGTCCTCGTGCTCAAGCAGCCCGACATGGGGACGGCCCTCGTGCTCGCCTGCATCGCCCTGGCCCTGCTCTACGCCGGGGGGGTGCCGCTCAAGCCGGTACTGAAAGTCCTGGTCGGCGTCGCTGTCCTGGGGGTGATCCTGGGTCTGGCCGAGCCCTATCGACGGGAACGGCTGCTCTCGTTCCTCAATCCCTTCGCCCATGCCCAGGGTTCGGGCTACCAGGTCGTGCAGTCATTGGTGGGACTGGGTTCGGGCCGGCTGTTCGGCCTGGGTCTGGCCGGGGGGCGCGAGAAGTGGGGCCTGCTGCCGAACNNACGCCCACACGGACTTCATCTTCTCGGTCATCGGCGAGCAGGTGGGCCTGGTCGGCGCCCTCGTCGTGCTCGGGCTCTTCGCCGCCCTGGCGTGGTACGGGCTGCGGGCTGCCAGCCGGGCGCCGGACCGCTTCGGGGCCCTGCTGGCGGTGGCCGCCACGTGCTGGATCACGAGCCAGGCGGTGATCAACATCGGCGCCGTGATCGGCTTGCTGCCGGTCACCGGCATTCCGCTGCCG